>JBILQY010000167.1:0-5827 GCA_044372955.1 Crocinitomicaceae bacterium
ACAAATTCTTCCTTTGTGTTGGTCATTGTGAAAATGTGCATCTAATTCTTTAAACTCCAAAAGTAATTCAGGAGAAGGTTGTTTTGCTTGTAACTTCGATAAATCGGGTTGTCCAGCATCGACCCAAGCAGTGTACCAAATCGAACCGACTGCAATAATTGCTGCTCTTAATCTACGTTCAACCATCCCATTCATGCGCTTGTGGTATGCGTCACAAAACTCTTTAGAATAAGTTGAAATTGTTACATTTCCGCGTTGTTCGAACGTAAACTTTTTATCACTTGGAAATTGTTTAGTCAACTCTTTTTCTATTCTTAAAACGGAATCCAAAGCATTGTGTGAACCTTCAACGGCTGTCCAAGCGAAATCTAAAACGTTTTTTACATAACGAACTTTGCCAACAAAATAATCGTAATCTTCCGCATTGATTTCAACCAAACGACTTTCCCATAAACCATGGATTCCACGTTGACCCGTCATTTGACCATTATAGTTTTCTGTTGTATGCAAAGGAACATGTGCGTCGCCAATATAATGACCAATTTCAGCAGAATATTTTATAATCAAATCCACATTTTTAGACTCAAAAGCACGCTGTAACTTATTTTTCATCACTTGAATGTGCCAAGGAACGATTCCATAAGCTTGTAATGTATCTTCTGTAAATTTCTCCACAGCATCTTTCCATTTACGTGGCATTATTTCGTAAGGATTTTCACCCGGTTTGTAATAATGATCTAAGTCGATATAATGACACTGCGCCTCTCCTTCAACTGCATAACGACGTTTATCAGGATCAACAGCATGGTCGGTTAAAAATTCAATGTGTTCTTTGTAAAATCCAAAAATTTCTGGTGGCAAAGTAAAAACGGCTATTCGGTTGATGCGTTTGTGTCCAAAAAATCCCCATTGAACAGCTTGCGATTTCTTCGTTCCGCTACCAAGAAGGTAAATCAAAACAAAAGGAATCAAAACCACTAATTTTCTATAATTTGACCAGTTTGCCATCGCGTAAAATTGGAATTGAAGAAGATTGATTAGGTGTCAAGCAGTACTTAATATCTTCATTCAAATTTAAGTTTTTTAATCTTCTTCTATGTGAACTAGACTTTAAATATCCAAAATAATTATCTTTTGCTGACAAATACAAGTATTTTGCTGCGATTGATGAATCTTCATCCGAGGTAAAATTCCCCGTTGAAATTAAATAATCTGAAATTGCACCTGCGCAAATGGTATCTTCCAAGTTAAATTTATCTTGCCAACCAGAGCACAAGCAAAGCACATTTTTATCTTGTTTTGCTAACCATTCACTCAACACCTGTAAATTCAAAAACGAACCAACAACCACAATTTCAGCGTCTTTTGCCACATCCAATGACTTTGTACCATTTGTTGTTGTCAGCACCACTTCCTGTCCTCGGAATTCTTCCTTCATGTAAGAAAAAGGTGAATTTCCAAAATCAAAACCTTCCACAATTTGTCCTTTGCGTTCAGCACCTGCTAAGTAACCTTTTTGTTTATATTCCCATGCTTCCTCCACTGTTGGAACAGGAATGATTGATTTTATACCATTATCAAACGCCGCACAAATTGCCGATGTTGCTCTCAAAACATCAATAACCACAACAATTTCAAATTCATCTTTATAATAAGGATATTCACCAGGTGTGAAACAAACTTCAACGTGTTTTCTCGAATCAGACATTTATTATTTTTTTGACAAAGTTAGAAGGATTTGCATGAAAGTTGGTAATCTTCCAAATTCCTTCATCTGAAGAAATATGCAATTCACCCCTTACCTTTATTTTCGCACGCTTCATCACAAAGAAATACTTAATTTTGAGGACGAAAAGTAAACATGCAAATTCCCTCTAAATATCTTGAAAATGCAACGGAGCAAATTGCCTCTCTTCCTGGAATTGGCAAAAAAACCGCCTTGCGTTTGGCCTTGAATTTATTAAAACGTTCCGAAATTGAAATTGCAGATTTTACGAAAGCCATTCTCGAGCTTAAGAGTAATTTAAAGAATTGTAAAAGTTGCGGCAATATCTCTGACGAGCCTATTTGTTCAATTTGTGAAAATCCTTCTCGTGACCATTCAATTGTTTGCGTGGTTGAAGATATTCGCGATGTAATGGCCATTGAATCTACGGCAACTTTTAAAGGGATTTACCATGTTTTAGGTGGTTTGATTTCTCCCATGGACGGAATTGGACCTTCAGATTTGAACATTGAAAGTTTAGTCCAAAAAGCAGCTTCTAACAACCTAATTGAAGTAATTTTTGCGTTGAGTTCAACGATGGAAGGAGACACAACAAACTTCTATTTATACAAGAAATTACAGTCCTACGAATTGCTAATCACCACTTTATCACGAGGGATTTCTGTTGGCTCCGAGTTACAATACGCCGATGAAATAACATTAGGTCGTTCGATGCAACACCGTCACCCATTTCAACTTGCCAACAAATGAATAAACTGATTTTTTTATTTTTCTTACTTATAATTGCGCAATTTCAAGCTCAAACCGATAAGATTTATATTGCCACTGCCAAATCAAATAAAAACATTGAAAACTACCTAAAAGAGGTCGATTCATCCATTGTATTAATTGATTTTATGAAAGTTGACAAGAAAAAATGGAACGCGACTTTAAAAAAATGTAAAGGTTTAATTTTATGTGGAGGATACGATATTCACCCCAAAAATTATGGACTTGATTCATTGGAAAATTATTGCGTAACGGAACCTGCAAGAGATAAAATCGAGTTGTTATTATTAAACAATGCAATGAATGACTCGCTTCCAATCCTTGGTATTTGTCGTGGAATGCAGTTATTAAACGTATATTTTGGTGGCCAATTATGTGTTGATATTCCTACTTTTTGTGCCAATGATAGCGTAATTGTTACACATCGTGACCCGAAAGAAATGAACGATGTAATTCATCCGGTAGTTATTTACACGAATTCGGATTTATACAAAATCATTGCGCTGCCGCAAACAAAAGTAAATAGTTGGCACCATCAATCCGTTTCTGAATTAAGCAAAAAAATGCGCATTGGAGCGACAAGTCCTGATGGAAGTATTGAAGCTATCGAATGGAAAGATGGTTTAGAAAAACGTTGGATTCTTGGTGTTCAATGGCATCCTGAAAGATATTATGTTGAACAACCCGAAAATTTATTAATCATGAAAGAATTTGTAAAACAGGTGAAATGAATTGCGAATTATTAATTGCGAACGGATTAATTGCGAATGGCAAACGGGAGCAGAATAACGCTTATAAATTACGAACGAAGAATTGCGAATTGCGAACGGGAGAAGAATAACGCTTAATAATTGCGAACGAGGAATGGCGAACGGGAACAGAATAACGCTTATTAATTGCGAACGGATTAATTGCGAATTGCGAACGGGAGAAGAATAACGCTTATTAATTGCGAACGGATTAATTGCGAATTGCGAACGGGAACAGAATAACGCTTATTAATTGCGAACGAAGAATTGCGAACGGGAACAGAATAACGCTTATTAATTGCGAACGAAGAATTGCGAACGAAGAATTGCGAACGGATTAATTGCGAATTGCGAACGAAAAATTGATAATGATTAATGGCGCTTTATAAAAAACTTTCTCATTTCCTTTAATTCATTTCTCATAAAATCATTTTTCATTAACTCATTTCTCATTAACTCATCAACTTCATTTCTCATTAACTCATTCCCTCATTAACTCATTAACTCATTCTCTCAAAAAATGCCTCTACTCCTAAAAGAAAACGTTTACCAACAAGTGCAACTTGAAATAGCAACACGCATCGCTAACTTGAAATTAATTTTGAATGAAATGTTTGATGCAGCAGCAGGAAATGATGCGAAAAGTTCGGCAGGCGATAAGCATGAAACCGGGATTGCCATGGCTCAATTAGAACAAGAAAAACTTACACATCAAATTAACGAGTTACTAAAGTTACAGGCAAGTTTACAAAAAATCAACCCGTTACTAGCACATACAAAAGTTGGTCTGGGAAGTTTGGTTGAAACAAATAATGGATGGTATTACTTTTCGGTGGGACTTGGTTCAATAAAAATCGATGGAATATCACTTTTTGCTTTAAATCCGCAAGCGCCAATTGGAGCGCTACTTTTGGGGAAAACAATCGGAGATAAAGTACAATTTAACGGTAAAACAACCGAAGTATTAAGTATTCAATAAACTTATTTTAAAGAATAAAGTCATCAAAAAAATCATCAAATACCATATCGTATAATTCATTGATGTGCGTTTTAACTTGTTTCTTATTACTTAAATAATTCAACGTTTTAATCTCTGAATCGAAATATTTTATCGCTTTTTTACAATTCTCTTCTTCCTCTTTAATGTAAAACAAGGCCTTTTGTTGACTGAAATCTAGGAAACGAGCGACCTGAAAAAATCGGGGATTACGGTGAATCATGAACTTTTCATGTTCTAGTTCATTTACTCGCTCTTTCAAAACAGAAGTGTAGATTTTCAATTTTTCCTCTGCCAACTTTTCTAAATGCTCACTTGTTTTGAAAACCCATTCCATTTCCAAGCGAAGCAAAGTTTTTAAATCCTTTTCTTCATAAGCTTTTGTTACCGACTTCATCAATTCCAACTTCTCATTCTTCAGTTCCTCGTCGGTTTCTGTATCAGGATGTAAAACTTTCGTAAGGGAAATATAAATAGAACGTAAACTTTTGTTTTTCAATTGTTCAGCTGCTTTCTCTTCCTCTTCTTTAGCAAGTTGTTTCTTTGATTTTTTTCGATTACTTTTTTGTTGTGAACCTTGTTCCGACGATTCAAATAATTCTCTCATTTTTGCTTGGAAACGCGCAACACTTTCTGGATCATCCATGTCGACATCCTCCATGTCAAATGACTTTCCAAACATATCGTTCATGTAATCTTCAAATTGTGCTTTCGCTTCTATTTTCTGATTCTTTAATTCATCCTGATAAGGTAATTCTGACCAATCATCGTATAATTTTTCCATTTCTGGAGTTACAGGTAACAAATTAAAAACATCATCACATGTGTAAATGATTAAATGACCAATTTGCGATAAAGTTGATTTTGAAAGTTGAAATCTATTGGTTAATTCATTCAATTGAAAAGCATTCTCTAATTTCTTATCAGCCAATTTGATCATTTGAGGTTTGATCTCCTTTTCGAAGTAATTATTTAAAAACTCGGCTTTTTCTTTCTCTAAATCTAAGTTAGATTCTAACTTTTGTATGCGTTCAATTAAACGATTAAAAGCAAGTTGTTCCTTCGATAATTTTGTCTTTGAACTGCCTGAAATTTTTAGTTCCATGTTTTTCTTCAATGGTTGAAATCCTTCTAAATCGTCAAATAAAGTATTCATCTTGCTTTTTTTCAAAAATAGTAAAAAAGAAAATGATTGAAAGATTTACCCTTAAAAAAGGATTAAAATTTCACTTATCCCCTACTCCAATTTCGTAACCGATTAATGCAGTTGCAAAACCTAAATGAAGAATCAACCAAGCTTTTTGCCACATCGGACGATCTTTCCATGATTGATTTTGGTCAAATGGATCAAATGCCAAAGCAATTCCTAAGTTCATTGCTGCATCCCCAAATTGTCGCGAATAAACAGAAAAGTAAACTGCAAAGAAAACAAAACTTACATACAAGATTTTATTAAAAATTGGGTCAATAGACTTGGTCATAATTTGTTTTTTTGACCAAATTAAATTCCTTGTAACCAATCAGTAATCTCTATTTTCTGGGGTTATTAACAATTTTAGCTTTTCAACTTAGTTTTTCATCCCTTGA
>JBILQY010000168.1:0-5815 GCA_044372955.1 Crocinitomicaceae bacterium
CTTTCAACAATTGAAAAAAACAATCAAACGGTATTAATTACAGCTGGTCCAACTTATGAGGCCTTAGATCCAGTTCGTTTTATAGGAAATCACTCCAGTGGAAAAATGGGATTTGCCTTGGCGGAGTCGTGTTTGAAACGAGGAATGAAGGTGATTTTAGTTAGTGGTCCAACTCAATTAGAATTACAGCATCCCAACTTGGAAGTAATTCCAGTTAAATCAGCAGCACAAATGTTGAATGCGGTTTCTTCCAAATGGAACGACTGTACAATTGGTGTTTTTGCAGCTGCTGTTGCTGATTATCGACCTGTAAATCAAGAACTTCAAAAGATTAAAAAGAAAGAAGAAACTTTAACATTGGAATTGGTGAAAAATCCTGACATCCTACGTTGGGCTTCCGAAAACAGAACTAATTCACAAAAAGTTATCGGTTTTGCTTTAGAAACAAATAATGCAGAAGAAAATGCGTTATTGAAACTAAGGTCAAAAAATCTGGATATGATTGTTTTAAATACACTTGAAAATAAAGGTGCAGGTTTTCAAAGTGACACCAATAAAATTACTATCTTAGATAAAATGAACCAAAAAATTGAATTTGATTTAAAGTCAAAATCAGCAGTTGCAGAAGATATTATCACCTCAATATTAAAATTAAAATGAAATTAAGCGCTTTATTTTTGTTAATCGTTTTTCCTTTCTTTACCAGCTATGGGCAAGAATTCAACTGTCAAGTGTCGATTTTAACGGATGCTAAAGTAGAAGTGAATTCGACAGAGCAAGAAATTTTAAAACAATTGAAACAAAGTGTGTATGATTTTATGAATGACACTAAGTGGACAGAAGATAATTTCAAAACAGAAGAGCGCATTAATTGCAACATTCAAATTCAAATTAGAACAATTCCAAGTACTGGAAACTATACAGGATACATTCAAGTTCAATCCAATCGTCCTGCTTTTAATTCAAACTACAATTCCGTACTATTCAATTTTCAAGACGATGATGTTGCTTTTTCCTTTTCTAGAAATGCCGTTTTATTGTACAATGAAAATCAATTCAAAGATAATTTAACTTCCATTCTTTCTTTCTATGCTTACTTCCTACTTGGAATGGACTACGATTCTTTTTCTTTGAAAGGAGGGACACCTTATTTCATGCAAGCACAACAAATAGTTACCAACGCACAAGTTTCAAATGCGAAAGGATGGAGAGCTAATGAATCTGGAAAAAGAAATCGCTATTGGTTGGTTGAGAACATTCTACAACCTGCTTTTGAACCCGTTAGAGAGTGCAATTATATGTACCATCGAAAAGGTATCGACATGTTATATGAAAACAAAGTAGCAGGTAAAAAAGCAATGTTTGACGCTTTGAATAAGCTAACACCTGTTGTACAACGTAACCCGAACAACTTGAATACACTCAATTTTCTTTACAGCAAAATTCAAGAATTCAAAAATGTACTATCAGATTCAGAAACAAAGGAAAAAACTGATTTTGTTAATCTTTTGAAAAAATTAGATTCTGGAAATTCTTCCCTTTACCAGGAAATACTCAACTAAAATGCTTCATCAACTCCACATTTCTAATTTCGCCTTAATTGATGAAACAACTATTTCGTTGAATAAAGGTTACACAGTTATAACGGGTGAAACAGGCTCCGGAAAATCAATTTTACTCAATGCGCTCAATCTAATTTTAGGCGAACGTGCCGATTTTGCTGTGATTGGTCCAAAGTCAAATAAAGCAATTGTAGAAGCTGAATTTCACGACTGCTCACAATTTCATTCCTTTTTCTTGGAAAACGATTTAGATTTTGAAGACTCAATTTTGATTCGTCGAGAAATAAGTAAAGATGGTAAATCACGTGCTTTCATCAATGATTCTCCTGTCTCACTAACCGTTTTAAAAGCCCTTTCGATTCAATTAGTACAGATTCATTCGCAGTATAATACCTTAGAATTAAAATCAAAAAGCTACCAACTTGAAGTGCTAGACATTCTTGCTGGATTGGATAAAGAACGAACAATTTTTTCGCAAGAATTTAAAAAACTTCAACAAAAGAAACGCGAACTTCATTCCAAGCAGGAAGAATTAAACCAAGCTTTGAAGTCACAAGATTACAATCAATTTGTTTTAGACGAATTAGCGCAATTACAACTTTTGAAAACTGATTATGGCAAGATTGAAAACGAACTGCTAAAGCTCGAACAATCAGAACAATTGACGAGTATTTTTGGTGAATTGGCTTCATTAACTGATGAAAATAACTTCTACGAAAAACTTCTTCAAACCAAAAATGCATTAGAAAAAGTTGCGCACCTCGATTCTGAAATTAAGGAAATCAAAGAGCGCACTGCAAGTATTCTACTCGACTTGAAAGAATTGGCAAACGATGCTGTTTCTTACCTTGAATCAAATTCTGAAAGTAGCGAGTCAAAATACGAATTGACAGAAAAAGTTGATGCTTATAACCGAATTTTAAATAAACATCGCTTAACAACGCAAGCACAACTTTTAGAATTGGAAGAAGAAATTTCCAAGCAAACATCGTCTGTTGATGAATTGCAATTATTGGTAAATCAGTTACAAGATTCGATTATAAAAGAGGAACAAGAACTTGTTAAAACAGCAACTGCGATGCACAAAAAACGAATTGCTGCTGTTGAGCCCATTATCAAGGCATTAAATTTACTTTTAGCGGACTTAAAACTCCCACATACAAAACTTGAAATCGTTTTAACAATTAATGATGAACTCTCCAATTTTGGAAATAGTCAAGTTTCATTTTTGTTTTCAGCAAATTTAGGAGTGGCTCCAGTTCCTATTGAAAAAGCTGCAAGTGGCGGAGAATTATCGCGTTTAATGCTTGCTTTACAACAGTTAATTTCTGAAAAAAGAGCTTTACCAACCATTCTTTTCGATGAAATTGATACAGGAGTTTCAGGAGATGTGGCACAAAAAATGGGAAATCTTTTAAAAAAGATGGGAGAACGCGTTCAGTTAATTGCTATTTCACATTTACCACAAGTTGCCGCAAAAGCAGCCCATCATTTTGTTGTTTCAAAAGAATTGGTTGCCGAAAGAATGAGTACAAAAGTGATTCAATTAAATGAAAGTGAGCGCATTAAAGAAGTTGCACGATTGATGAGTGGTGAAGAAATTACAGATGCCGCTTTAAAAAATGCTGAATTCTTAATGGCGCAATAAATGGCGAATTTTAGTTTTACTTTTCCCATCACAACGAATTCAACTAAAATTGAAGTTGGACAAAAAATCCTTTTTATAGGTAGTTGTTTTTCAGATGAAATTGGAAATCAGGCGCAATTACATGGTTTGAATGCAACCGCAAATCCTTTTGGAACCTTATTTCATCCTTTAGCAATTGGACAGTCGCTTCTAGGCGCTTTGAATGATCTATCAACTTGTGACTTCGTTCAAAATGATGATGTGTTCTTTCATTGGGGAAGCGCAGGAAAAATACATGGATATTCAGCAGATGAATTAACAACAAAAGTAGTAGCTCAACGAAAATCCTTAAAAGATCAACTTGCAATCGCCACTCACTTATTCATCACTTTTGGAACAGCGAAAAGTTACACTTTAAAAACGAACAGTCAAGTTGTTGCAAATTGTCACAAACAACATCCTTCCCTTTTTGAAGTAGCCGTAACAAATTCTGCTGAAATTGTAACTTCTTGGGAGCCTATCATTCAAAAACTAAAACAATTGAATCCACAGTTATCAATCATTTTCACAGTGAGTCCAGTTCGTCATTTGAAAGATGGAATTATTGAAAATAACTGTTCGAAAGCACAACTCCTTTTGGCTGTTGAACAATTAACTCAACTTGAAAATTGCAGTTATTTTCCCTCGTATGAAATTGTAGTGGATGAATTAAGAGATTATCGTTTTTTCAAGAATGACTTTGCTCATCCGAATGAAATGGGAATTGAATACGTTTGGGAACGCTTCGCAAACACTTATTTGACTGAATTAACAAGAACAAGTTGTAACAAAATCAAAGCTGTTAAAATTGCTTTAAATCACAAGCCCCTTTACGATAAAAGTAAGAAACTAAATGAGTACCAACAAGTAATTCTTGAACGAAAAAAACAATTAGATAAAGAACTGACTGGAATTAATTGGTAGAACTCTTTTCAATAAACGATTTCATACAGTTTTCTAAATCCAAATATGACTTAATGACTTTTACTGTTTTGGGTAGTTTATGTTCATAATTCATGACTTGCGCTCCACCAGCAAAAACAGGAATGGCGTTCGTATCCTTTTCAATATTTTTGAAATAATTTTCTACAAAATTTTCATCAACTGAAGACAAAAGTGAAGTCATCAATGCTTTAGGTTTCAATTTTTCAATGCATTCCATTAAAGAATCATAAGGTAAACTTTGACCTAAATAAATGGTATTGATGTCTTTTTTTCGAAGAATAAATTGGTAAAACAACAAGCTCAACTCATGCCATTCATGCTCCGGAAGGTACAACATAATTGCATCTTTCTTTGGGTCAGGAATCGGCAATTTATCAATTTCACCAATCACTTTTTGACGTATTAAATTGGTAATAAAATGCTCTTGCGCTGGATTGATTGTACCAATTAACCACATAATACCAATTCTGTCTAGAAAAGGAATGATATAATTCGTAAAAGTTAGCTCTAAACCATGTTCTTTAATCAATAGCGCCAAAGTATCGCGAAAGAGTGTTTCGTCTAATTCTACTAAGGCTAAAATTAATTTATCATCTGAATTCTCAGACGAATTGTATTTCAAATTCCAAACTAACTTGGAAATTTCTTCATTTTCTAATTTGGCGATTTTCGAAATCTTGTGCCCAGACTTATTTAATAAACTAATATTCAATAAATAAGCTAATTCCTTATCTGTGTAAGTACGAATTTGTGTTTCAGATCGGGTGGGAACAAGGATTCCATAACGCTTCTCCCAAATCCGGATAGTATGCGCTTTAATCCCCGTAAGTACTTCAATATCTTTGATCTTATAAACTGCCATCGACACTAAAACAACGAAGATAGGAGAATGTTTAGAAAAGTTGAAAAAAATGTTAAAATGTAAAGGTTGGAAATGAATTAATGTGCTAATTATTTAATGTGCTAATTATTCAATGTGCTAATTATTCAATGTGCTAATGGATTAATGTGCTAATGGATTAATGTGCTAATGGATTAATGTGCTAATGGATTAATGTGCTGATGGATTGATATGCTTCCGCCGCGGTCTTTAGCTTGTTAGATGATGGCGTGGAAACAGCATAGGTTTTAGTTGCGAAAATGCTTCAAAAAAAAGATGAATTTTAACGACTTTGAATTAAAAAAAATAGTTGCTCTATACATTATAAATCACTATAAATCATTAATATAGTTAAATAAAATAATTATTATAGTTCGCCAAAACTCGAAAATAATTATAATTTTGGCGAAATATAATCTGAAATATGGGGAACATTATTGGCAGAAAGAACGAAATAAATCAGTTGAATGAAGCATTCCTGAATGATAAATCTGAACTGATTGCGATTTATGGAAGAAGACGGGTAGGTAAAACATTCTTGGTACGAGAGTTTTATAATAAAAATTTGGTTTTTGAAATTTCAGGCTTATTTGGTGGAAGTAGAAAAGATCAATTAAAAAATTTCAAAAAAGAACTTCAAAAAAAAATCGAAAAAGACATCGTTTCAATTCCAAATACGTGGTTGGAAGCTTTTTCTCAATTGGAAAACTACTTGGAATCACTCAAAGGGAAAAAGAAAAAAGTTGTTTTTATAGATGAATT
>JBILQY010000278.1:0-4036 GCA_044372955.1 Crocinitomicaceae bacterium
TTATTAAGTGAAGAAGATGCTGTTTGGGCATTGAAAAAAGCGAAACAATTTCTACTCAAAACGCATCACACACTTTATCCGCAATTGGGCGCTGTTCAACGACATATTCGTGGAGATTTAAGTTTTCCTTCTGGTGGAATGAGTGAAGTTCCAAGAGCAACGGAATCAAGTTTGTACGATAAGAAAAAAGGAATTTACCGCTTAAACGGCGGCGATGGTTACATTCATTTTGCTAAGTTTTCAAAAACTGGCGTTGAAATTAGAACAATCAATGCATTTGGAGCTTCATCCATGAAAAATAGTCCACATTATACCGATCAAATGGAATTGTTTATCAATGAGAAAACCAAGCCAATGACCTTGGATAAAGTGCAAATTTTTAAAGATGCGGTGAGGGTTTATAAACCGAAATAATTTGAAACTAAAAGTTAAGAGTTATTAGCCACAGCGGAGGGAAGTTCCGATAATTTTTGGGATGAAAGTTGTCGGGCACAATGAAAGTGAGATCGGTGAATAATTTGTGAATTACCCTATTTTTAGAATGATTTCTAAACAACTAAAACTTTGCAACACATCTATCTTTTTAGTGGTATCGGTGCAGATGAACGTGTTTTTTAAAAGCTCGATTTTTCTAACTATAAAGTGACTTTTGTAAAGTGGATTGAAATGATATAATCTATTGAATGTAAATATTTTGACTTAATGATTTATGAGATTTGGACTCTAAATTAAGAATCAAAAAATCTCATAAATCATATAAATCAAGGTGCTGACTGTTTAGAGTGCTACTTTTCCCTCCACAATAATCCTAATGCTCGTGGCAATGAACTGTATAAGTTCCTGTTGAGTCAGTGTAAGTACCTAACGCTTCTAAATCTTCTAAAGCATCACCACAAAACTCACCCATTTCAATTTCTGCTCCCGCTTTGTCATAGTGACATTCGTGACATTTGTTTTTGTTGCAAGAGCTCATTGCAAATACAGTTACTAGAGCGATTGCGCTCGATAAAACTACTTTTTTCATACTACTTTGTTTTTAGATTTTGATTAATATTAAATTGAATACTTAGGTAAAAATTTCTGCCTGGACTTGGCATTTGGATGTTTTTCAATCGGGATAAATGATCGATAAATGTTGAATTCAAGATGTTCTTACAGCCAATATTAAAGGCAAGTGGTGTCTTAAGATTCCAAACAAATTGTAGGGATGCGTTCAACAATTGATAAGCGGGAGTTACGGTCTCGATGTACGCCACACGATTTTGGGCTGCCATAAAAGTATGTTGTACTAAAATATCCTTCAACTGAAATTTTTTCCCGAAATCGAAGGTGTATTTTAGACTTGTTGCCAATCGCGCTGGAGGAAGCAACGAAATACTACTATCCGAACTTGTTTGCGTCTGAACAAAAGAAAAGGTCGATTCGATGTGCAAATTATGGGCAAAATGAGGATGGTAATGCAAACCAAAATCTCCACCATAAAACAACACTTGATTCAATTGCTTGTAATCAAACACAGGCAAACCATCAATGATTGAATCTTTAGGTTGAATGTAGATATAATTGGAAATATTATTCACATACGGATTGACAATCAACACGATATGTTCGCCTTTTAACTCAAAGGTTAAATCCAATTGAAGTGCTTTTTCGGCTTTTAGATTTACGTCGCCAATTTCAAAACGCAAAGCTCCGTGGTGAAAGCCATTTGCCAATAATTCACTGGAATGTGGCGCACGATAACCTGAAGATAAATTACCTCTAAACGTAAAATTCGATTTAGAATAAACAGCTCCAATTGCAGCATTTGGACTGCCAAAAGTTTTAGAAATAGGATTTTTACCTTTGAAGGATTCCAATGTTTTTAACAAACGAATATCATAACGCAATCCAGCTTGAAAATTCCAATTCGCAACAGTCAACATCCAATTTGAAAAAATACCATTGTCGAGTGTGATAGCGTTTGGAATCAATGCTTCTGATGCTTGCGCTGTATTCGCTGTATTTTGAAACATTCCTTGAAAACCATTGACAACTTTGAGTTTATTGGAAAAAGAATGCGACCATTTAACATTGTAAATTGAATTCCATAAATTCATTTGAATACCCGGAATTGTTACTTTTTCGTCGTATTCAGTCAATTGATTCAAAGTTTGACCAATCAATAAGCTCCATTCATTATCAAAGGAAAAATAATGATTATCAAAAAATTGGGCTGGAATCGTTTGCTGACGACGTTGATTCTCTACTTGAAAATCAAGCGGATTAATAATCGTATCATGTGTATGCCCCGGAATTCCACTTATCAAATGGTTGAAAGAATAACGCAAATGGTGTACACTGTTTTTTCCATTCCATCCCAAAGCTGCTTTAATTACCGCTTCACTGAAACGTGAATTTTGGGCAAATTTTTTATCCGGCAATTGAAAGTCTGCGTGATTGGTATAACTTCCGCCCAGCATCCATCGCAATTTCTGATTGGATTCTTTGTACATAAACCGCAAAGCTCCACCCATTGTATTGGTTTGGGTAAACGACTGCAACTGCAAAGAACGCGAATTGGTACTAGCATATGGTTCATCCGAATAATACAAAACGCCGCCCAATGCATCTGCTCCGTAAAATAAAGAAGCGGGACCTTTAATCACCTCAACTGCACCAATCCCAATTTCAGCAATTCCCATTCCGTGGTCGCCGCCCCATTGTTGACCTTCCATCCGCAAACCGTTCAATAAACTTACTACTCGCATTCCTTGTAAACCTCGAATTACGGGCTTCGAAATACCATTTCCAAGACTTGATTGATACACACCTGGAATTTTCGCCAAAGCTTCACCGATATTAACACTCGCAATTCCATTCAAATCGGAAAGTTTACGCGTTTCAATGTGAAAAGGATTTTTGTTTTGTTGTACTGCAATTCCACTTGAAACTGTAATTTCTTCGAAGTCTAAGTGTCGTTCCTCAAGAAAAACGGATATCTTCGATTCGTTAGCTGTGGAAATCGTTTGAACAACGGATTCAAAACCATACGCTGAAATACGTAATTGCACTACTTCTGGAAAGTTTCCTGAAAAACTAAAAATACCTTCTTCATTGGTATAGGAACTTTCCCCCGTTTCGATTACTTGAACGAAAGCTTTTGACAACAATTCGTTACTTGTTTTATTTTTTACAATTCCTGAGAATTGTTTTTGAGCCATTGCAGAAAAAGCAAATAGCCCAAAGATTAATACGATAAATTTCATTTAAATTTTACTTTATACCATTTAATCATTGAATGTCTTACCAAAAATTGTAAGGTATAATACCGACATGAATTCAGGGAAGCGAAATAATTAATTCCAAATAAAAATTAATTCATCGTCGGTATTACTTCATTGATTTGAAATAAATTACAGACTTTAAAACCAATGATTACAAGTGAATACCTCGAATATTAACTACCGAAATCACTTGAAACTTAGCGTAAAGTTGTAACGAGAAAGCATATTTTCTAATTTCTTCCAACTATGCAAACGCAAGATTACTTTTTGTAAACAGAATAATAAAGCAATTTAGATTGCAAGCAAAACAGAGGAAATAGAAAGATAAATTAACAAATTGCCGGAGGACCCCGCAATAAAAAGGATTGAATTGCTGCTTGTTCTTTATTTGCAATTTCAGCAACTGAAACAGCAATGAACAGTTGTTTTTTAGGTGTGAAAAAATGAAACTTGTGAACTGTGAATAAGCTTAAATCAAATTCACAGAAATTACACGAATCGTCATCAAAATGAGTGTCAGAATGTGAAAACTCGATTTCTTCGTGATGATCACAATGATGCCACCAATCGCGTGGCGTGAGCAACACAAAGAAGTTAACTAACAATAAAACGGAAAGTATCCGAATTTTCATAATCTAAAGTTACACCATTTTTTCACTAAACGGAAAATTCATTGATTAAATTTACAATAACTCTTCAATAATGCGATCCATTGAATAGCCTTCTGCCTCTGCACGGTAATTTCTTACCAAACGGTGACGTAAAATGGC
>JBILQY010000170.1:0-5773 GCA_044372955.1 Crocinitomicaceae bacterium
GGTGGAAATGGAACTGCAGGACAATTAGCTGCTACACATTCACAATCATTTGAGGCGTTTTATGCACATGTGCCAGGATTGAAAGTTATTACACCTTCAAATCCAGCAGATGCAAAAGGTTTATTAAAAGCTGCAATTCGCGATGAAGATCCTGTTGTGTTTTTAGAATCTGAAAAGATGTACGGTGACAAAGGTGAAGTTCCAGAAGGAGAATACATCATTCCAATTGGTGTAGCTGCAGTAAAAAGAAAAGGTACGGATGTAACATTGGTCTCTTTTGGTAAAATCATAAAACTAGCTTATGAAGTTGCTGAAATTTTAGAGAAAGAAAATATTAGCGTTGAAGTAATTGATTTAAGAACTATTCGCCCAATTGATTATGGAACAGTTGTTGAATCGATTAAGAAAACAAATCGTTGTGTGGTTTTAGAGGAGTCTTGGCCATTGGCTTCTATTTCAAGTGAAATAGCTTACCATTTGCAACGATACGCTTTTGATTATTTAGATGCACCAGTGGAAAGAGTAACCCAAACAGATACTCCATTTGCATTTTCACCAACATTAATCGAAGAGGCATTACCAAACCAAGAACGATTAATTACCGCAATCAAACGAACAATGTATAGAAATTAATTAAATACCTTTCGAAAATATTAAGCCCTGTTGATAGGGCTTTTTTTTATGTCTAAATGTTTGAAAATAAATATACTAACATTATTTTGTCGAAAAAATCAATTATTTTTAAATTAACTATTGCATACTAAGATAAATATAGTATCTTTGCACCCCTCAAAGTGCGTTTGAGGTAGTATTTTATTTATTTAATTAAGAGTATTTTATGCCAACTATTCAACAGTTAGTTCGCAAAGGAAGAACTGCGGTGGTAAAGAAAAGTAAATCCGCTGCACTTGATTCGTGTCCGCAACGTAAAGGGGTATGTGTACGTGTTTACACAACTACGCCAAAAAAACCTAATTCAGCGATGAGAAAGGTTGCCCGTGTTCGTTTAACAAACGGCAAAGAGGTCAATGCTTACATCGGTGGTGAGGGTCACAATCTTCAAGAACACTCATTGGTTTTAGTACGTGGTGGAAGGGTAAAAGACCTTCCAGGTGTTCGTTATCATATTGTACGTGGTGCTGAAGATACAGCAGGTGTACAAGGTAGAAGCCAAAGAAGATCCAAATACGGAACAAAACGTCCTAAGCAGAAATAATTTAAAAAAGCTTTAGAAAAATGAGAAGAAGAAAAGCCAAAAAGATTGCTATTCTGCCAGATCCAAAGTTCAACGATGTGGTAGTTACAAAATTTGTAAACAACTTGATGTTTTCAGGTAAAAAAAGTTTAGCATTCAAAATCTTTTACGATGCAATTGAAATCGTAAATAAGAAAAATGAAGAACAAGAAGGATTAGACATTTGGAGAAAAGCATTAGAAAATGTAACTCCAGCTGTCGAAGTTAGAAGCCGCCGTGTTGGTGGTGCTACATTCCAAATCCCAACACCTGTTCGTGAAGAAAGAAAATCTTCATTAGCTATGAAATGGTTGATTGGATACGCTCGCAAGAGAAACGAAAAAACAATGTCTCAAAAATTAGCTTCAGAGATTATCGCTGCTGCTAAAGAAGAAGGTGCTGCTTACAAAAAGAAAGAAGACACTATGAGAATGGCAGAAGCAAACAAAGCATTTTCACATTTTAGATTCTAATTACAATGGCAAGAGATCTTAGATTTACAAGAAATATTGGTATTGCTGCTCACATCGATGCAGGAAAAACTACAACTACAGAAAGAATTTTATTCTACGGTGGTGTAAGTCATAAAATTGGAGAAGTACATGATGGTGCTGCTACAATGGACTGGATGGAGCAAGAGCAAGAAAGAGGTATTACAATTACTTCTGCCGCAACTACATTGAATTGGAATTATAGAGGACAAGTTTACCATGTAAACATTATTGATACTCCAGGACACGTTGACTTTACAGTTGAAGTTAATCGTTCTTTGCGTGTATTAGATGGTTTAGTTTTCTTGTTTTCAGCTGTTGATGGTGTTGAGCCACAATCTGAAACTAACTGGAGATTAGCAAATAACTATAATGTTCCTAGAATTGGTTTCGTGAACAAAATGGACCGTCAAGGAGCTGACTTTTTGAAAGTTTGTTCTCAGGTTAAAACAATGTTAGGTAGCCACGCATTACCATTACAAATTAATATCGGTGATGAAGACAATTTTAAAGGAGTTGTTGACTTAATCAATTTTAAAGGTATTGTTTGGAATGAGGATGACATGGGAATGACTTTTAAAGAAGTTGAAATTCCTGCTGATATCATTGAAGACGCAAGACGTTTAAGAAGTGAATTATTAGAAGCTGTTGCTGAATTTGACGAATCTTTAATGGAGAAATTCTTCGAAGACGAAAATTCATTAACAGAAAGAGAAATTTTAACTGCATTACGTGCGGCAACTATCTCAGGAAAAGTTGTACCTATGATGTGTGGTTCTTCTTTCAAAAATAAAGGTGTACAAGCAATGTTGGATATGGTAATGGAAATTCTTCCTTCACCAATGGATATTGAAGGTATTACTGGAATTAATCCAAAAACAGACGAAGAAATCATGAGACAACCGTCTTTTGATGAGCCTTTCGCTGGTTTAGCATTTAAAATTGCAACGGATCCTTTCGTTGGTCGTTTATGTTTTGTAAGAGCTTACTCTGGAAAATTAGAAGCTGGTTCTTATGTATTAAACACTCGTTCAGGAAACAAAGAGCGTATTTCACGTATCTTCCAAATGCACGCAAATAAACAAAATCAAATTCCTGAATTAGGAGCTGGTGATATTGGAGCGGTAGTTGGATTTAAAGATATCAAAACAGGAGATACTTTATGCGCTGAAAACGCACCTATCGTTCTTGAGTCTATGGTATTCCCGGAGCCAGTTATTGGTTTAGCAATTGAACCTAAAACTCAAGCTGATACTGATAGATTATCAATTGGTTTGAATAAATTATCAGAAGAAGATCCAACTTTCCGAGTTAATACTGACGAAGAAACAGGACAAACAATCATTTCTGGAATGGGTGAGCTTCACTTAGAAATTATTGTTGACCGTTTAAAAAGAGAGTTTAAAGTAGAAGTTTCTCAAGGTGCACCTCAGGTTGCTTATCGTGAGGCTATTTCTGGTTCAACTGAACATAGAGAGCAGTACAAAAAACAAACAGGTGGTCGTGGTAAATTTGCTGATATTTTAGTTAAAATTTCTGCACAAGACAATCCTGAAAAAACTGGTCTAGAATTTATTAACAGCATTAAAGGCGGTAACATTCCTCGTGAGTTTATTCCTTCTGTTGAAAAAGGATTCAAAGAATCAATGAAAAATGGTGTTCTTGCTGGTTTCCCTCTTGAGTCTATGAAAGTTGAGTTGATTGATGGTTCTTACCATAACGTCGATTCAGATTCATTATCATTTGAATTGTGTGCTAAAATGGCATACAGAGCAGCAGTTAAACATTGTGCTCCAATCTTATTAGAGCCTATCATGAAATTAGAAGTAGTTACTCCTGAAGAAAATATGGGTGATGTTGTAGGTGACTTGAACCGAAGAAGAGGAATGATGAAAGGTATGGACGACCGTAATGGAGCGAAAGTATTGAAAGCAGATGTTCCACTTTCTGAAATGTTTGGTTATGTTACTCAATTGAGAACAATCACTTCAGGTAGAGCAAGTTCTTCTATGGAATTTTCACATTATGCGGAAGCTCCTAGAAACGTGGCAGAAGACGTAATTGCTAAAGCAAATGGTAAAATCACAGCATAATAATTAAGCAGATGAGTCAAAAAATTAGAATAAAATTAAAATCTTACGATCACAACCTTTTGGATAAATCGGCTGAAAAAATCGTAAAAACTGTAAAGTCTACTGGAGCAGTTGTAAGTGGTCCTATTCCACTTCCTACACACAAAAGAATTTATACTGTATTGCGTTCTCCTCACGTTATGAAAAAAGCGAGAGAGCAATTTGAGTTATGTTCTTACAAACGTCTTATGGACATCTACAGTAGTTCATCAAAAACGGTTGACGCATTAATGAAGTTAGAACTTCCTAGTGGTGTTGACGTTGAAATTAAAGTGTAAATTTTTAATAACTAGAATATGCCAGGAATAATTGGTCGAAAAGTCGGAATGACTAGCATCTATAGTGCTGAGGGTAAATCTTTACCATGCACGGTGATTGAAGCTGGTCCTTGTGTTGTGACTCAAATCAAAACACAAGACAGAGATGGTTACGAAGCTGTTCAACTAGGTTTTGGAGAGAAAAAAGAAAAAAATACTCCAAATGCATTGAAAGGACATTTCAAAAAAGCTAACACAACTCCCAAAGCAAAATTGGTCGAGTTTAAAGGTTTTGAAAATGTATCAGTAGGTGATTTAGTTGATGTTGCTATTTTCCAAGAAGGAGAATTTATTGACGTAATCGGTACAAGTAAAGGTAAAGGATTTCAGGGTGTTGTAAGACGTCATGGTTTCGGTGGAGTTGGTCAAGCAACACACGGTCAGCATAACAGACTTCGTGCGCCAGGATCTATTGGAGCTTGTTCATACCCTGCACGCGTATTTAAAGGAATGCGTATGGCTGGTCAAATGGGAAATAAGAGAAGATTAGCTTCTAACTTACAAATCCTTAAAGTTTTGGCTGACAGAAACATTCTTATTGTTAAAGGTTCTGTTCCTGGAGCTAATGGTTCAACTCTAACAATTAAAAAGTAATGAAAGTAAATATATACGACACAAAAGGTTCAGTAACTTCAAAATCACTTGAATTATCTGAAACAGTATTTGGTATTGAACCAAACAATCATGCTATTTATTTAGATGTTAAACAACATTTAGCTAACAGAAGACAAGGTACTCACAAATCGAAAGAGAGAAATGAGATAGCTGGTTCAACTAAGAAACTTAAGAAACAAAAAGGAACTGGTGGAGCAAGAGCAGGTAGTGCTAAATCTGGAACTAGAGTTGGTGGAGGTAGAATTTTCGGACCACGTCCAAGAAACTATCACTTCAAATTAAATATCAAATTAAAAAGATTAGCAAGAAAATCAGCATTGGCTTTCCAAGCTAAGAATGATGGTTTAATGATTATTGAAGATTTTAACTTTACAGCTGCAAAAACTAAAGATTTCAAATCTTTGATCAGCGCATTGAAATTAGATAATCAAAAAGTTTTAATGATTTTAGGTGAAAGTACAGATAATGTATACCTAGCTTCAAGAAATTTAAACAAAATCAAAGTTGTTACTGCTGATTCTTTCAACACTTTCGACATTTTGAATGCGAAAAAAGTAGTGTTACTAGAGAGTTCTGTTAACAAAATTGAAAACATCCTTAACTAAAAAGTTATGCAAACGATTATTAAGAAGCCTATTATAACAGAAAAAGCTACCTTTGCAAGCGAAAAAATGAATCGATTCACTTTCGAGGTAGATAGAAAGGCAAATAAAATAGAAATTAAAAATGCCGTCGAGAAAATGTATGGAGTACATGTCACAGATGTTCGTACATTAAATTATGGCGGTGGGGTATCCTCTGTGAAGTACACCAATAAAGGCGTTGTTGAACAAAAAAGTAAACAATGGAAAAAGGCTGTAGTTACTGTTGCGGATGGTGAAACCATTGATTTGTTTAACAATTATTAATGACTGAATAATGAGTCTAAAAAAGTTTAAACCAACAACTCCAGGTCAGCGTCACAAAGTTGCGACTGATTTTGCA
>JBILQY010000237.1:0-4610 GCA_044372955.1 Crocinitomicaceae bacterium
ACGAAAGAAATCATTCAGAAAATCGTTCAGAAAGAAGTGGGTGGTTCAACATTGGCTGCTCGTAAAATCTGGTACGATACAATCGTTGGACGTTTGAACGATGAAGGTCGCGGGAAATTCTTAGGTTCATTTAAAGGGGAAGATAAAATCTTAACGCTATACAAAACAGGTGAATACCGCTTGAGTACCTTTGATTTGGCATCGCATTTCGACGAAGACATGATTCACATTGAAAAATGGGTTCCAGATCGTCCGATTTCAACTGTGTATTTTGATGGAGAAAAAGAATTACACTACGTAAAACGATTTGTGTGTGAGGTACATAGCGACAAACGCGTATTGTTTATCAGTGAAAGTGCAGGTTCATATATGGATGCCGTTTCAACCGCTTATCGTCCGGAGGTGAAAATCGTTTATAACAAATTGCTGAAAGAAACCAAAAATCTACCTGACAACGTGATGAACTTGGCGGATATGATTGATGTGAAAGGAATGAAAGCCCAAGGCAATCAAATGACGAAATTGAAAGTCAAAGAAATTGTGTTAACGCATCCAATTGACGAAGGTAAAGAACCTTGGCCAGAGGAAGAAGCACCTGTTGCAACAGACGAAATCGATACAGAAATTGATTCAGAAGATGGAGACGCTCCAACCGTTGAATGGGATTTGACTAAGAAATCAGAAGACGACGAAGACGAGGATCAAATGAAATTGTTTTAAAAAATGTATGGTTGAATCGCGATTCAACTATACATTTTTTGTATCTTAGGTAGTATGAATCTACCACAACGAAAACGCAACCGCATGCTTGGCTTTGATTATTCAACGGAAGCCATTTACTTTATTACCTCTAATTGCAAAGACAGATTGCATCATTTTGGAGAAGTAGAAAATGGGAAAATGATATTGAATAAATTCGGAGAAATTGCCAAAAATCAAATCGAATGGCTTGCTGAGCAATACCCTTATTTGATAATTCATAATTCGATTATTATGCCTAATCATATTCATATTTTGATGGAAATTGATAAAGGGCGAATAGATGAAAGGCAATCAGTACAGACAAGTAGCGACTTGTCCGTACAATTGCCCGAATTATCATTTCAATCGCCTGAATTATCCTCTCAATCGCCCGAATCACCCCCAAAATCCCTTAAAATAAAATCAATTTCTTCCCTCATGGGAGCATATAAAACCACCACATCAAAGCTCATTCATCTTGCTGGGAATCCGCATTTTGAATGGCATCGCTCTTTCTATGATAATATAGTAAGGAATCAAATAGCTTATTCGAAAATTGATCAATACATCACTGATAATCCTAAAAAATGGAAAAAAGATTGCTTCAATAAAATATTTAAACCTTACTTCGGAGAGCAAAATCTATGATTTTTATAAATCCTAAAAAAAATGGCAATTAGTTAAATTACTAGATATAGATTTATAATTTTGAAAAATATCAAAAATATACCATGCAACAAAAAATAACGATCGAAGCAACAATCAATGCTGACCTAAAAAAACGTGGGACTACTACACCCTACCCGAACACATCACAAATTGGAATTTCGCAGATCCAAGTTGGTATTGTCCATCTGCTAGTAATGACCTAAAAATTGGTGGAAAATATTTAGCTCGAATGGAAGCAAAAGATGGAAGTTTTGGTTTCGATTTTGAGGCTTATTACACTGAAATCAATTTAGGAAGTAGCTTTACTTATGAATTTGGTGGAAGAATGTGTACTATCGAAATGACCGAATTAGAAACCAATCAAACGGCCATTAAGATCACCTTCGATCCAGAAACTGAAAATCCAATTGAAATGCAACAACAGGGATGGCAATTAATCTTGAATAACTTTAAAAGTTATACAGAAACAAAATAACAATTTCTCCATCAGAAAAATTGTTGATTCATTATGAATATCTTTCAGAATCTTTGAGAAATTCTAGGTTCCAAAGTCTTAACTTTGCTGCTTTCTTATAAACTATGAATTTCAGTCCACTTACAGCCATTTCACCGATAGACGGTCGCTATTTTTCTAAAACCAAATCTTTAAGTCCATTCTTTTCAGAATTTGGATTGATTCGATACCGCGTTCAAGTGGAAGTTGAATATTTTATCGCTTTAACGAAAATGCCTATTCAAGCTTTGAGTTCATTTCCGAGTTCAAAAATTGACGATTTAAAATCCATTTATCAAGATTTCACAGAGGCTGATGCTCAATGGATTAAAGATTCTGAAAAAATCACCAATCACGATGTTAAAGCAGTTGAATATTTCTTGAAAGATCGAATGAAATCTTTAGGACTAGGTGAATATTTAGAATTTATTCATTTTGGTTTGACTTCGCAAGACATCAATAACACCTCGATTCCATTGTCTTTGAAAGAAGGGATTTTACGTGTTTATTTACCAATGCTCGATGAAATCATTGCTAAATTGGTGGATTTCCAAAATGAATGGAAAGATATTCCAATGTTGGCAAAAACACATGGACAACCGGCATCTCCAACACGTTTAGGGAAAGAAATTCAAGTGTTTTCAGAACGTTTAACCGTTCAACGTAAACAACTTTTAGCAATTCCTTTTTCTGCGAAATTTGGAGGTGCAACAGGAAATTTCAACGCACATCACATCGCTTTTCCAGCAATCAATTGGGTGGAATTTGCAAACGATTTCGTCAACAAAAACCTTGGTTTAGACAGAAGTCAAACAACCACACAAATAGAACATTACGATAATTTGGCAGCGCTTTTTGACTGCTTGAAAAGAATCAACACCATTTTATTGGATTTAGACCGCGATATGTGGACTTACATTTCCATGGACTATTTCAAACAAAAATTGAAAGACGGCGAAATAGGATCTTCTGCCATGCCACACAAGGTTAATCCTATTGATTTTGAAAATTCAGAGGGAAACATTGGAATTGCGAACGCACTTTTTGAACATTTAGCAGCAAAATTACCTGTTTCAAGATTGCAACGTGACCTAACCGACTCAACTGTTTTACGCGCTTTAGGAATGCCTTTGGGACATACATTGATTGCTTTTCACTCCACATTGAACGGATTAAGTAAATTATTACTAAATTGTGAGAAATTAGAGGAAGATTTGGAAAATAACTGGGCTGTTGTAGCTGAAGCGATTCAAACAATTTTAAGACGAGAAGGATTTGAAAAACCTTACGAAGCTTTGAAAGGTTTGACTCGTAAAAATGAAAAAGTCACAATGGATTCTGTGCATGCTTTCATTGATACTTTAGCAGTTAGTGAAGAATTAAAGTCAGAGTTAAAGCTAATAACACCAACCACTTACCTTGGAATTCAATTGGTAAAATAATAGAAATGAAAAGACTTCTTTTTTTTATACTAATGCTCGCTCATGGATTTCTTTTTTCGCAAAAAGAGTTTCCAATTTTTTGGGGAGAATTGGAAAGAAGTCAAGGTTCATTGTTAGAAATTTTACCTAAAAATTCCAATGATTTTTATAGTTTACGTTATACTGGAAGTTCATTTGGAACCTATCGAATTTCAGAAAATGAAAACCTATCTTTCTTACAGCAAAAACGAATTAAACTAGTTGCTGAAACAGGGATTGCCAATTTTGAAACCGCTTATTACTTTGGTAATCAACTGATTGTGTTTCTTTCCGACAAGAGTGATGGCTTGATGACTTTGTACATGCAACCCTATGACGACAATTTACAAGCTGCTGGTCCATCGATTTTAATTGCAAGTTACCCCAATAATAAACTCGGCGCACAAGCTAATTTTAAAATTATTCAATCCCAAAATCGCAAATACATCGGCATTGTTTGGGAGATTCCTGGCAGAAAAGAAATAAGTGACATTTATGGATACAAAGTGATTGATGAAAGCTTAAAAGAAATTCAATCAGGCGAATATTCTTTGCCATTTAATGGAAATTTATCTACAATCAACGAGCAACACATCTCAAATACAGGAGATTACTTAGTGAGTATTACCGAACACACCAAACCAAACGACCGTCTTTTTGGTAGAGATTTCGAAAATTACAAAGCGCTACATTTATTCAAAATCAAGAATAATCAACTGAAAGAATTTTCAATCGAGGTCGACGGTTTACGCGTTGACGATATGCAACTTAATTCCAATGACAGCAGTTTTTGCACGCTTTCTGGACTTTATGGTAAGGGAAATCGCCAAGGGATTTTGGGCGTTTTTATCATTACGATAGATGCCAAAAACGACAGCATTGTTTCTAAAGGAATTATTCCATTTGACCGAGAAATCGCTATGGAAAGCTGGTTAGACAACGATTTATACGATCGCCAAGCAACAATTGGCAATAATCCTAATCTTCAAAATCAATATTACAATTACCGATTGAGAGATATTTTCGTTTTGGAAGATGGAACACTCGTTGGGTCGATGGAACAATATTATGTTTACCGAAGAGCGAATTACGACAATCGAACGGGCATGTCTTCAAACGTAACTTATTATTATTACGACGACATTATAGCCTTCAAAATTGGTAAAAATGGCTCCTTTGACTGGCAAAAAAGAATTCCTAAATCACAAGTTTCTATCAACGATGGTGGTCCTTTTAGTTCTTATTCA
>JBILQY010000184.1:0-5539 GCA_044372955.1 Crocinitomicaceae bacterium
AGCGAAGGCATTTATGAGTTTAAAATGTCCAAAGCTATTCCTTCTTATTTGATTGCATTGGCAGTTGGCGATTTGAAATATCACGCATTTAGCAAAAATACAGGCGTCTATTGTGAACCTGAATTGATGAATGCCTCAAAAAATGAATTTGTGGATTTACCGCGCATGTTCAATGCAGCTGAACGCCTTTACGGAAAATATCAGTGGGATCAATATGATTTGTTGATTTTACCTTATTCTTTTCCTTTTGGTGGAATGGAAAATCCAATGTTGACTTTCGTGAACCCAACAATTATCGCTGGTGATCGCAGTTTAGTATCAGTTATTGCGCATGAATTAGCACATTCTTGGTCGGGAAATCTAGTAACCAACCAAACATGGAACGACTTCTGGCTAAATGAAGGATTTACTGTTTATTTTGAAAATCGAATAATGGAAAAATTATACGGCAAGGAAATAGCTGATATTTTGGCAATCATTGAGTTTCAAGAGTTAGAAGAAGAATTGGCAGCAATCAAAAAATCAAAACACCCTAACGATAGTAAATTGTACCTCGATTTAGAAAATCGAAATCCCGACGATGGAATGACAGATATTGCTTATGTAAAAGGAGCTTTCTTTCTTAAAACCTTAGAGCAAAAAGTTGGAAGAAAACAAATGGATATTTTCCTCAAAAAGTATTTTCAGTATTTCGCTTTTAAAACCATCAATTCGAGCGCTTTTGTAAGTTATTTAAATAAAAATCTATTGGCTAAAAATGATGTTCAATTCAATACAGAAGAATGGATTTACAAAAAAGGCTTACCTAAAAACTGCTTGCAAATTACTTCGCCACGTCTTGAAAATATGACCGAAATGGCTGAAAAAACAAACGCTGGAGAAGTTTTGTTTGCGCCAAAAATCACTTATAAATATTACAAGAAAAAAGGCAAACGCTATCGCAGAATGATTGTCAATAAAATCGAACGTCAAGACTATATTGTTCAGGAATGGCAAACTTTTATTCGTGCTTTAAATCCATCAATTGGAAAGCGAAAAATGAAAGAATTAGATCAGTTTTTAGGGTTTTCTACTTGCGGAAATGCAGAAATCATGAACGAATGGTTTGTACTTGCTATAAAAAATGATTACACCGAAATTAGACCAGAAATTGCTGCGTTTCTAACAAAAATTGGAAGAAGAAAATACTTAGTTCCGATTTATAAATCGCTGTCTGAAAAACCAGAAAACCTTGCTTGGGCAAAAGAATTGTTTCAATCTATAAAAACCAATTACCATGCTGTTTCAAGAAATACAGTGGAGGAGATTTTGAAGCAATAAAGCATCGTTATTATGGACTTCTAGTTTTAAAGTAGAACTAGTAATTTCAACTATAAAAGCAGTCCCTGGAATTTAATGAATTTTCGAAACTCCTTAAATACAAAAAGCAAAATTTCATTGATATTAAATTGCTTTTTCAGCAGTCACTGACCAATTTTTTATTGTCTTGTGAATATGGGAGACGCTGCAACTGTATTTTTCAGCAAGTTGACTCAATGTCATTCCCTTCTCGTTTCTAAGGTAAACTATGCGTTTTTTCTGAGAATAATTTAAAGGATCTGGACGACCAATAGAAGTGTTACCACCTTTAGGGCCGTATTTTAAACGACGTTTCAACCATAAGTTACTATTGTCTCTTTTTCCTTGTCGAAAACCAATGAGAATAGATTCACTGTATGTTGACCATTTTAGATTTGTAACAGCATTATTTTTGTAATCGCCGTCAATATGGATCACAACTTTGTTTTTGCGTGGAGATTTATTTTCAATGAAAGCTTGTGCAACTGCTTTGTGAGGATATACCGTTTTACGAACACCTTTGTCGTCAATTAAATCGGTCATTAAAAAGCCATTATCCGGATGAACTCGCAATAGTTTTTCTTTAGCGACATAATGAATCAAACGTCCATTTTTATAAGATTTCACTCTATCTTTAGATCGAATTTTGCCTAAATCAGAAATTTCGTAATCCGAAAAACCAGGTACACTTTTCCATTCTTCCATATAGTAAAAACAACCAAAAGTTATTTTTTGTTTAGCAAGAATTAAATTTTATTGAAAATCAGTTGATTAATTGGAACTAGACATTTAACATATTCAAAAGTAACCAACTCAATAAATGTCGTTTTAGTACTTTTCGTATCTTAGATTGTCTATGAAACAAATCTTACTTTTTAGTTTCGTTTTTCTTTACCTCCACTCCTATTCCCAGCAAAAGGATAGAAGGAAATGTATTGGGGATGAGATTATTTTCAGCTCATTTAAAGTTTCATCTTCTGGTGAGATTTGGATGCCAAATCATAAAAATGAACTATTCTTTTTCAGGAAATCAAATGATACATTCAAAAGAGTTGGAAGGTTAAATCCAAATGCTTCGACCCAACAGATGGCGATTGCAACTTTAAAGTATGTTCGTTAGAAGTGATTTTATACTGCTCATAAGGAGGGAGCAGGTAACAAAATAAAGTTACTTGAACAAAAATAATCGAGGCTCAGTACAATGAATTATTAAATCGATTTAAACAACTAGATCATGACTGTAGAACAGAAAAAGATAGACGAAAATTGTAAGATAATATCAAGTCGGGTGGGCTTGTCGGTCATTATGATTTTTCTCTTAACTGAACTTTTATCATCATGTCAACATGAACGAAAATTTAATCGTGCGGAGTGGTGTGAGATGTCTTCAGTTAATGACTATACGAGAGATGATATGTTAAAGGATGTATTATCACATCACATTACGAAAGGGAAAAGTATTAAAGAAATTAAATATTTATTATGCGGAGAAGGTACAGTTGACTATCTTTCAGCAAGTGAACCTGGTATGGTTATCAATATTGTAACCAAGTATAATGGAATAGATCCCGATTATACAAAAGATTTATATGTTTATATAAATCTGGATTCAACAATTCGGAAAATAGAAATACATGAAAATCAAAGGTAATAAGAGTACAAATTGGTTTTAAAATGTGGATATACTGAAAGCATGGGCTTTTTACTACAAATCAAGGATTTAAAAAACAGATATTTAAAGCATCCAAAATCACCTGTCACGTCAAAATCTAAAATCAATTCGCCGCGGCGAATCAAGAATCAAGAATCAAGAATCAAGAATCAAGAATCAAGCATCAAGATTCGTATCTTCTTCGCTTTCGTATTGTTCTACATTTTCTCCTTTGTTCTTTTTGCTTCCTTCATACGTCACAAACGAACGGAAACTACATTCCAAATCACCATTGAAAACTTTGTGTTTTTTCGACGGTTTCAGACCGATTGATTTTAAACCTTCTTCGCTTGAAGTGATAATCCAAGCTTCACAATTTGTCATTTCGTGTTTTAACCAATTTCCAATTCCGTCATATAATCCAGCGACATCAGCTTCTAAACGCTCACCATACGGTGGATTGGTAACGATAAATACTTTTTCATCATCTGGTTTTTTCACTTCGTCGAAAGGCAGCACGCTTGTTTGAATAAAACGTCCAAAACTCATCGAACGTAAATTTCTACGTGTTTTAATGACCATTTCATCAGATAAGTCGGAACCGATAATTTTACAAGGCAAACTTCTCACATTGCGCAAAGCTCCGTCATAAATTTCATCCCAAAGCGCTTGGTCAAAATCTTTTAAATTCTTGAAAGCATAATGCTGACGTTCGATATTCGATGGAATTCCGGAAGCTAAAAACGCTGCTTCCATCAACAAAGTTCCTGAACCACAAAATGGATCCATAAACGTTGTTTTTCTGTCCCAACCAGACATGCGAATTAAACCTGCAGCAACAACCTCATTCAAAGGCGCTTCTCCAACTGCTTCTCTATATCCACGCTGAAACAACGGAACACCACTTGTATTGATAGAAAGTGTCACTTCTTTTTCTTTAATGTATAAATCAAAAACAACATGTGGACGTTTCAACTCAACATCTGGGCGCTCGTTATACTTATCTCTAAAAGCATCAACGATGGCATCTTTTACAACTAAAAAAGGATAATGCGAATTAGTGAACAACGAAGAAAAAACAGCACCTTTCACAGCGAAAGTTTTCTTAACGTCAAATATATTTGTCCAGCCAATTTTCGAAGCTCTTTTGTATAAATCTTCTTCCGTTTGAATGAAAAAATGATCGATTTCAACGAGAATTGAATTAGCACAACGCACGTGAAGATTCAAGAAATAAACGTCTTTCCAAGTCCCAACAATTCGAACAGCACGATTCAATAACTCTACTTCAGGGTAACCCAATTCGATTAATTCTTCTTTTAATGTTTCTTCAAATCCAAACACACATTTCAACGTGATAAAATACTCGTCGTCTTTTAATTCAATTTCCTTTTTCATTCTAATCTTTTGTTATTTATAAGCAGATTTAACCTTAAAATAGTGTTGTTTTTAACATTCTCAAATTCACATTTCAAAGATAATCGGCTAACTTTGTGCAAAAGAACGAAATTGAAAGGTTTTTCTACGTTATTTCTGGTATTATTTTCAGTTTTTCCCTCAATTTTAAATGCACAACAAAAAGTGGGTTTGGTATTAAGTGGCGGCGGTGCAACGGGTGTGGCGCATATCGGCGTACTTAAAGCATTAGAAGAACGCGGAATTCCAATTGATTATATTGCTGGAACTTCGGCTGGTTCGCTTGTGGGAAGTTTGTACGCTTGCGGATATTCCCCAGAAGAAATTGAAGCATACGTGATGAGCGAACAATTTCAATTAATGACCACAGGACAAGTGGAAGTTTCAAAGAAATTTTTATTCCGTCAAGATGAATCCAATTCAAGTTTGCTTAATTTTTCCTTTGCTAAAGACAGCATTTTAAGAAAATCAATCCCTTTAAATTTAATCACGCCAGCCTATTTAGATTACGAAATGATGCGTATCATGGGAGCAACAAGTGCCGCTGTTGGTGGCGATTTTGATAAATTATTCATTCCCTTTCGTTGCGTTGCTGCCGATGTAATCACACGTAAAAGTGTCGTTTTCTCAAAAGGATACTTGAATCAAGCGGTTCGTGCATCGATGACTTATCCAATGTATGTAAATCCAATAAAAATTGATGGTGTTGTGATGTTTGATGGCGGTTTGTACAATAATTTCCCAATTGATGTGATGTACAAAGATTTTCATCCTGATTACTTAATCGGAAGTAATGTTTCGACCAATCCAAAACCAATTGACGAACGCGACTTTTTTGGTTTGGCAAGTACGATGCTAACCACACCAACGAATTACAATTTGCCGTGTACAGAAGGAATCATTATTGAACCGAAAACAAATGTTGGAACCTTTGAGTTTGGAAACGTGGAAGAAGCGATTGCAGATGGTTACAATGCTACATTAAAATACTTGGATTCGTTGGATTTGTTCATTTATCACAAAGTGACTAAAGTAGAATTGAATAAACGCCGTGCCGAATTTAGAGCTAAAATTCCACCAATTAAAGTTTCGAACATCACCAATAACAAAGAAAAAAATATTTACTATCTATTC
>JBILQY010000098.1:0-8335 GCA_044372955.1 Crocinitomicaceae bacterium
AAAAAATCGGAAATTTTAGATTACAATACCTTGACAAAGCGCTACTTTAGATTGTATGCAACCCAACAAATTGAATACATCTACCCTACTCTTGACTTGAAAAAAGATTCCACCCACCAATTAAACTTAGTGGTTACAAAAGCTAAAGATTTCAGAGTGGACATTGGTGGACATTTTTCATCACGAGCTGTAAATACAGGTTACCTAGGATTAACATATCGAGGCGTTGGTAAAATTGCTTATGCTTTACATGGTGAATCCTACTTTGGGAAATTTTATGGTTCTGCCAAAGCAGATTTAACGGTGGAAGTGCCAACTGTTTTTCCAATTGCTTTAACAAGTTATTTTACAATGAATCGTTGGGATTATTTTAGAAGCTTCTCCACCTTTTTTGAAGATGTTAGACCTTCTTTTCTTGTTCAGAATGAGATGTGTGGTGGTTTCAAACTTAAAATCCCAACAGGAAACAATTCTAAATCCAGTCTTGACTATCGCTTGTTTGGCCTGGAAGATGACTATTATCAATCAGCAATTTTCACCAATAAAGACACTACAGATTTTACCACCTTTATTGGAAATTCAGTAACATGGGATTTTGTTCAAAACAGTTTAAACAGAAAACAATTTGCCAATCAAGGACATTATTTTTTAATTAAAGCACGCTACATAACAGGAAAAGAAAACACAACTCCAGGTTCAACTGCCATTCTAAAAGATACCGTGTTAAAAAATCATGAATGGTTAAGTGTTCAAAGTGAATTTCAGTCATTCATCATCAATAAAAAACATTTTCACCTTGGAATTCATGCTAAAGGTGTTTTTAATAGTCAATCACTTTTTGCCAATTATACAGCGAGTATTTTAGCAATGCCAGTATTCAATATTCTACCTGATATGGAAACCTTTTTCCTGCCAGAATATCGTTCTCCTCAGTTTTTGGGAGCAGGTTTGAATGTTGTTTTTTCTTTACATAAAAATGTAGATTTACGTTTAGATGCTTACTATTATCAGCCTTTTGTCATCCTACAAAAAAACAGCAATGGTACGATTGAATATGCGCGACCAACAGGAAATGAATCATTTATTGCATCAAGCACCTTCATTTACCATTCACCAATTGGTCCAGTTCGAGCTACGGCAAATTATTTTCCAAAACAAGCAAACCCACTTTCATTTCAGGTAAGTTTTGGATATGTGTTGTTCAATGAACGCGCAGTGCGTTGATAAAAAGAAAATGGTTTTACAATTAAATTTAAAGTATAGCTATTACCTTTGGCACTTTAATTGTAAGTACAGCTTGATTTTAACTCGATATTGTGAAAAATAACTTTCTTTTTTTATTCGTTCTTCTTTTCAGTTTTAGCTCTTGTATTGAAATCATGGACGATTTGACCATTCACGCAGATGGTTCAGGAACATTTAGATACAACATTAACTTAAGTTCTAATAAAATAAAGGTGAATTCTATCCTTGCACTCGACAGTTTAGATGGTCAAAAAGTACCAAAAATTGAAGACATTAAGGAAAAAGTTCAACAATTTATTAAAACATTAGATGCTCAAAATGGAATTTCGAATGTGAAAGTGGAAGAAAATTACACGGACTTTGTTTTTAAATTTTCTTGTGATTTCACCAATGTGATGTTACTTCAAGAAGGAATTAAAGAAACTATCAGTGTAATGGCGAAAGAGAAAAAAACACCAGAATTAGACCATAACTGGATTTCTTGGGATGGAACAAAGCTCACTCGATCTATTCCTACAATAACCTTAAGTAAAGTAAAAGAACTTAAGCAAAGTGATATTGAACAGCTAAAACTGGGAACTTACACTTCCATTTCGCGTTTTGACAAAACCGTTGAAAAATTTGCAAATCCTTCTGCCGTTTTATCAAAAAACAGACAAGCTGTAATGGTGAAAACTGATACTTACAGTTTAAAAGAAAATCCAGCTATTTTGGAAAATGTAATCTATTTAAATACACCGAAAAACTAGTAATATTTTCGTAATTTCGCAAAATATTCAATCGTCGATGTCCTTCAAAAAACAACTTTTATTTTCTGCTTTTATTGCAAGCTTTTTTAATGTAAACGCACAAAACTCAGAAAATCTAATTCCTAAAGATGCAGTTACTGTATTCAGTATCAACAACATCAATCTTTTTCAAAAAATTTCTTTAGATGAATTAATCAGCTATGATTTCATGTATGAAGTACATCAAGAGTTGTTTGATGGCTCCACAAGTGGCAGTACACTAAAAGATTCAGGTTTAGATTTCGACCAAAAATTAAATGTTTTTTACGGAAAAGCGCAAAAATCAGAAATTTCAGGCTTCTCGTTTGGAGTAAAAGACCAACAAAAATTATTCACCGTATTTGATGATTTTGATTTGATTGACAAAATGAGTTCAGAAAAAACAAAAGTTTATGGCTCTTTTTTCAATAATTTAATCATTCGAGAAAACAGCGCTTTGTTAATTCGTGTTGAACCAACAATGGACTACATTTCAGAAATGACCGATTCTATTTGGTATGCTCGCGGAAACGAAAGTCCTTTTGATTACTTCGGTGATGAACTAGAAGAGCCTTCTATTTTAGATGAAAAAGTTTACGGTGAAGACGGTGAAATTATTGAAGAAGAAGCAGAACTATTTCCAGACGCTTCCGAAGATCCAAATGTTAAAAACTACTACGAATTAAGAGACAGTGTACAATTAGTCTTACAACAAGCTCAATTGGAAATGATTCTCAATGAACTATTGGTGCAAAATATCAACCTGCCTTCGTTTGACAAACGTTTCGCTAACCAATTGACGCACAATTCAGAAGGTGTTTTCTACATGGATAACGCCCGAAATATCGATAAAGCAAGTGGACTTTGGTATTTCCAAACTGTGCTTCCAAGTTTATACAAAGACATTCAAGAATTGTATGCTGGAAACGTGATTTTGGGTGACATCTTTTTGAAAGATCATGCTGTTCAGTTTGATATTACAGCTGAATATGGTGTTGGATTAGGTGCGATTTACAAAGAAATGAACGATTCTAAATTCGATAAAAACATCTTAAAATATATTCCAAACAATAGTTCCGGATATTTCTCTTACAACGTAAACATGCGTCAAGCTTATGAAAAAGCATACGAAATCATTATGCCGATTTTAAGTGAAGAAAAAAATGCTCAAATCGCAATGAATGTCTTGACAATTGAGTTATTGAATGAGTTTATAAACAAAGACGCACTTTTTGGAACGTATAAAGGAAGCATGTTTGGTTCGTTTAATGGATTCAAAAAAATCAAAACCAAGAAAATTGAGTTTTTCTACGATGAAGAAACGTTTGAATATGGTGAACGTGTTGCTGAAGCTGAGGAAGACATGCCAATTTTCACTTATGGAATTACTATTGATAGAACAGATATTCCAGAAAAAATATTAAAACATTTTGGACGCTTGACCTCAAAAATTCAAAACAAAGGAAATTACTGGGTTTTTGAAAACGCAATTTTTGACGCTGCTCCACTTTACATGATTAATAAAAATGGCTTATTTATCCTTACAAATGATGAAGATTTAGCTGTGAACCATGCTGATGGTTATGGAAAAGAAAAACTGAATCGTAAAGCAGGAAAAATAGCTAAAAAAAGTGGTTTTATGTATTCAAAAATCAATGTTGCTGAAACAATCAATCGCTTTCCAATGGACGTTTTAAACGACCGTCAAAACGAAATCATTCAAACATTGAAAGGGAAATCGGGAAGTTTAGAATTAGTTTCAAGTAAAACAAGCATTAAGAAAACAGATTTTAAAATCGAATACACATTCCAAGGAGAAGATACTTCAGGGAAACACCTATTGGATTTAATCAATTCTATTTACATCGTTACAAAATAATAGCTTTGATTCGCAAAACTATCACCATCATTATTCTTGCTGCGGCTTTGGGTGCATTTTTGTACTTCAAACCTTTTTTGTTTCAAAAGCCCACTCCTCCCCGATTAATTGACCGATTGCCAAATGCAGATTTCGTTGGTAAAGCAAACATTCTTGACTTAGCACGTGAAACAAGTGGAATGATGTATTACCATAAAATTCCTTTTCGTGACTTTACTTCTTATGAATTTCTGTTAGGGCAAGGTAAAATGTATGGTTTAAACCTTCAAAAACAAGTTTACCTCTTTGGAAACGAAGGTGGAGATTGGGGTTTTATGCTTCAAGTAAGTGATTCTTCTAAAATCGGAACGGGAATAGAGCGACTTAAAAAATTCATTACCATTGACGACACAACCATCAATGAACAAAAAATCTACCGTTACAAAAAAGAAAAAATGTTCATGCATTACGGTAGAAATTATCTTTTTTTCTACAAAGGAACCAATTTCATAGCCCAATTCAACCAAGTTACGAAAGCTAAATACTTGGGAGTCAACGAAACTTGGAAAACATTTTTAAGCAAGAAACAATTCAAAAATGAACATTTAGTGATCTTTTCCAATTGGGAGCGTTTAAAAACGATGGGGATAAAAACAGCAATGTTTGCCCACGACAGCGACTCGTTAAGTTTTAATTTAAAAAGTTACCTACGCAAAGACAAACCCTTTTACATCACCAAAAAAGAAAGCGGAAAAGGATTTAGAAACATAGAAAACGCAACCAAATCCATTGAATTGCACTTGGATATTTCTGAACTTCGCAAGCATCCAGAGGATAAACTCTATGTCGAGTTATCGAAAATTGGTAAGCGATTTGGATTTCCGTTTGTAGATTTCTTGAAAGCTTGGGATGGGGATTTGTCATTCATGGAAGGAGGATTACAAAAAGTTCAAGAAACGTATATAGAAACTGAGTTGGACGAAGATTTTAATACAGCAGAAGTTGAAAAAACAAGAGAAGTTGTGGTTCCTGGATATTCCGTTTATTTCACATCAACTTATCATGCCCCAATCTTTATTAACAAACTCATTAAGAAAGGAATCTTAACCCAAGAACAAGAAAATTTCAGATTTCTTTTTTCGCCTTTATTACATTCTACAAACAACAAAAAAAGTTATCAATTTTACTCCGGACAACAAGCACCAAAAACAGTGGAAAGCACACGCAATCAAGTTATTTGGACCAAAGAAGGAACACGCTATATTTTCAATATTGATTCATTGAATACCTATGAAATCTTTGGTAGTCTTCAAATTCCAGTAAGACGAATTTTCAGAAGAAATAAGTTGATTTAAGTTTTGATTCTCAATACGTTTTTTAACAAACATGAAAAAGAGAAAATTAATTAGTCAACGACACCCAATTTTGTATTTCATTGCTGTTTGGGCGAGAAGAATAAAAAGACAAGCTGAATGGAAACTTGATTCTAAAAAATATGCTTCTCATTTTTCATCTGAAAAATTACCTTTTCGAATTAAGAAACACCAATCGGTTTTACTCAAAAAACTCGGTGAAAGTGACATGCAATTGCAAATTAATAAAGTAACAAACCTCAAAATTGCAGCAAAAAAGATTAGCAATATCCTCATCCGTCCAGGTGAAACATTTTCCTATTGTAAAACAGTCGGTTTACCAACCAAACGCAAAGGTTATCTGCTAGGAATGGAACTCTCATTTGGCCAAGCAAAAGCAGGAATTGGAGGTGGACTTTGTCAGATTTCAAACTTAATTCATTGGTTGGTCTTGCACAGTCCTTTAACAGTTACTGAACGCCACCATCATTCTTTTGATCCTTTTCCTGATGAAGGACGGGTTTTACCATTTGGAAGTGGCGCTACTATTTTTTACAATTATCTTGATTATCAATTCACTAATAATACAAACGATACCTATCAACTAAATTTGTGGTTTTCAGAAAAATGTTTGGAAGGCGAATTGAGAATCGACAAGGAATTAGACATTGCTTATCATGTGATTGAAAAAGAGCATAAATTCTTGAAAATAGACAATGTATTCTTCAGAAAAAATGAAATTTGGAGAGAAAAAATTTTAAAATTTCAAGGCGGAAAAGTCATAGATGAAGAATTAATTACAAAGAATTTCGCTCGTGTTGCTTACATTCCTGAAAATTTTGAAGAAATTTAATTGAATTTTCTAAAAAACAACTTCTTACATTTACAATTGTGAAGTTCCATAATTATATTTTTCTTTTTGTTTTACTCATTTCCAACTTTTCATTTGGTCAGAATGTCTATGAAATTGAAGGTAAAATAATTATCAAACAAACGAATTTACCTGTTCCATACGCCAACATCTATAATAGTAGCTTAAAAAAAGGAACGATTAGTAATGTTGACGGTTATTTCCGAATTGCGGTTGGAAGTATTGACGATACAATTCGAATCAGTACTATTGGGCTTAAGGAACAATTCCTTCAACTTAAAGCAAACGAAAACTTTTATCTGGTAAAGTTGGAAGAAAATGTATTGATGCTTAAAGAAGTGATTGTTAAACCAAAAGACATTTCCTATTTGCTTGATTTAATTGATGATAGCAAGAAAAATCGTTCTTCAACACCTCAAAAATCCAAAGCTGTTTATGAACTCAAGAGTTTTGTGGATAAGAAACAAATTGAACTGGTGGAAGGATATTACAATGTTGATTTGATGGGTTACGAACTGAACAAATTAGACCTAAAAGCGGGACGGTCAGCCTTAAAACCCTATAAAAATAGACTATATGCGTCTTTAGAAAGTTCACGAGCACTAATACTCTTAAATTTATTCGAAGAGAACGATTTTTTCCCAACAAATCCGCTTGAATTATCAAAAAAGAATGTGAAAAAAAACTTTTACATTTCCTTAGAAAACAAGTACTTGGATGAGGCTTCAGATTCGATTTACGTTATTAATTACAAGCCAAAAGATACGACAGGACGATTTTTTGAAGGTACAATTTGGATTAATAAAACGAAAAAACTATTGACCAAAATCACATTAAATTCCAAAAATGCTACCATTCATCCGTTTACTGCGCTGTTTCATTCCGACAAAATTTCAAAAGTTTCTTTTACCATTACCCAAACGTTTAAGCTTGTAAATAATTTAGCACTGTTCAATCATACCGACTTTGTTTATGAAATAGATTACTTAAGCAGAATTGGAAAAACCGAACAACAAAATTACCAAGTGAAAACCAATGCGATATTGTATGTCTATGATTACGAAACTGCATTCTTTCAACCACTTTTTACATTTAAAGGAAATGGAATTGGCGATTATAGAAAAATAAACGCTATGCCTTACAATGATTTTTTCTGGACAACAAACGATGAATATAGACTAAATGATAGTTTGAATACAAATGCACAATTTTTCGCTGATAGATACGCATTGAATAGTAAATCGCTTTTTAAATCAAACACTTTTTCGAAAAAAGGAATCTTGGAACACCCCTTTATGCCATGGTCAAAATCTCGCATTAAATTTCGGGAAATGCTACCAGATACAACGATTATAAATGCCTCAAAAAATATCATTTCCCTTCAATACAATCTCGCGGTAAAAATCTTTATGGACATCAATACCTACAAGGATTCTACCCATTACCTAACTGCAACAATTTTCGATCCCTATGAAAGTTATTTTTTTCTTCCAATGGATAAAAAAACAAATTGTTTTGTGAATATTTTCTTCGATTTATGTGAAATAAAAAGACGTGAGTTACAAAAACAATTAAACGCTAGAAATATAAGTCCGACTCAGGCACTAGCAATGTATCAAAAATGTATTAGCGAGCTTGAAATCCTAAAAAACGAGTATTTAAAAGACGTTCAACGTGGAACAGAGGAAAAGAAAATGATAAAATACAATCTCATTGTGTTTAACGAATTAAATATAAACAACCTTGAACTCTTTAAGCCTTTTGAGAAATGAAAGAATTTGGTTTTCTAATCATTTTAAAGGCATTTGATTTTACGAACTTTAAAGCAAAGCTTTTTTGTTTATCGTTATACCTGATATCAAATACTTATTTTTGAAAAATGAACAAGCAACTACTTTTTATTGTACTTTTTGGATTGTTTTTTACCTGCTCCAAAAATGACTTCTTAGGGGATCAAAAAAAATACGAGCGCGTTCGTACTGCTATTGCAGAAAAGGAAAATTCAATTAAAAGCGAATTGGAAAAAAACAAGCTTGAATTGAAAAACTTGCATGTAATTCTTGTGGCTTATAAATCTGAAGGAATTCTGGAATTGTATGCCAAAAACAAATCACAAAGTACTTATAAAAAGATCAAAACATTTACTGTTTGCGCAAGTTCAGGAACACTTGGTCCGAAGCGAAAAAAAGGCGATGGTCAAGTTCCAGAAGGATTTTATCACATCGATCGCTTTAACCCAACA
>JBILQY010000229.1:0-4793 GCA_044372955.1 Crocinitomicaceae bacterium
ACAAGCGAAAGAAATCGTTTCTGAAAGAGTAACTAAAGTAAATATGCCGTTTGTAACAGAACGTTGGACAGGTGGTATGTTAACAAACTTTCAAACAACTCGTAAATCAATCCGTAAAATGGCTACGATTGATAAAATGAAGTCTGATGGTTCTTGGGAAACATTGAATAAAAGAGAGAAATTATTCAAAACTCGTCAAAGAGAGAAATTAGAAAAAACATTTGGTTCGATTGCTGATATGACGCGTCAACCTGCAGCTATTTTCATCGTAGATATTTTGAAAGAACATATAGCATTAGCTGAAGCACGTCGTTTGAACATTCCAACTTTTGCAATGGTTGATACGAATTCAAACCCTAAATTGGTTGATTTCCCTATCCCTGCAAATGACGATGCAACAAAATCAATTTCTTTAATCTTAGATCAAATTTGTAACGCTATCCAAGAAGGTTTGGAAGATCGTAAAAATTTGAAAGACAAAGATAAAGACAAAGAGGAGACTTCTAAAGAGGCAGTTGTTGAAACAGCACCAGTTGTAGCAGAAGCAGTTGTTGCAGCTACTCCAGTTGTAGAAGAAACGCCAGAGGCTCCAGCAGCAGAAGAATCAGCAGAATAATTAAAAACTAACAATTAAAATATATTTATCATGGCTATCACAGCTTCAGATGTAAATAAATTGCGCCAACAAACAGGCGCTGGAATGATGGACTGCAAAAACGCATTAGTGGAAGCTAATGGTGATTTTGAAGTTGCAGTTGACGTTCTACGTAAAAAAGGTCAAAAAATCGCTGCTAAACGTGGTGATAACGAAGCTAAAGAAGGTCTTGTTTTAGCACAAACTTCAGCAGATAGTACAACAGGTGTTATTTTAACTTTGAACTGTGAAACTGATTTCGTTGCAAAAAATGAAGGTTATGTAAACTTCGTTCAATCTATCGTTGATATCGCTTTAGCTAACTTACCTGCAACTGCAGAAGAATTGAAAGCTTTAGCTTACAACGATAAATTGACTGTTGAAGAAAAAATTACTGAACAAGTTGGTGTAATCGGTGAAAAATTAGATTTATCAAGCTATGCAGTTATAAATGCAGCTAAAGTTGTTGCTTATAATCACCCAGGTAACCAATTGGCTACACTTGTTGGTTTAAACAGCGGTTCAGATGTTGTTGCTGAAGCTGGTCGTCAAGTTGCTATGCAAATCGCAGCAATGAATCCAATCGCAATTGATAAAGACGGTGTTGATGCTCGTACAATTGAAAGAGAAATCGAAGTTGGTAAAGAATTAGCAATCCAAGAAGGTAAACCAGCTGATATGGCTGAGAAAATTGCAATGGGTCGTTTGAATAAATTCTTCCAAGAAAATACTTTATTAAGCCAAGCGTTTGTTCGCGATAATAAAGTAACAATTGAACAATTCTTAGATTCAACTGAAAAAGGTTTGACAGTCACAGACTTCAAGCGATTCTCATTGAGTTAATATTTTAAAAGCTATCGAAATCGGTAGCTTTTTTTTTGCATCTTTTTCTAAGATTAAAACGATTATTTATCTTTGCCAACAATTATGAAATACAAAAGAATACTTCTGAAACTTAGTGGTGAATCTCTAATGGGAGAAAAACAATTTGGAATCGACAACAATCGAATCCATTCGTATGCACTTCAAATAAAAGAGGTTCGCGAAATGGGAATTGAAGTTGCTATCGTAATTGGTGGTGGAAATATTTTCCGCGGTGTTCAAGCAGAAGCTGGTGGAATGGACAGAACCCACGGAGATTACATGGGAATGTTGGCAACTATGATTAATTCAATGGCTTTACAAGCTGCACTTGAAGCGGTAGGAGTTCACACACGTTTGCAATCAGCTATTGAAATGAAAGAAATTTCAGAACCTTTCATTCGCAGAAAAGCAGTTCGTCATTTAGAAAAAGGGCGTGTTGTAATCTTTGGTGCTGGAACAGGAAATCCATTTTTCACAACTGATTCAGCTGCATCGTTGAGAGCAATTGAAATGAATGCTAATGTTATTTTAAAAGGAACGCGCGTGGATGGAATTTATACAGCTGATCCAGAAAAAGATAAAACTGCAACAAAGTATAATTCAATAACATTTGACGAAGTTTATGCTAAAGGTTTAAATGTAATGGATTTAACGGCTTTTACGCTTTGTAAAGAAAACGACCTTCCAATCATAGTGTTTGATATGGACACACCCGGTAATTTAGTTAAACTAATTGCAGGTGAAGAAGTTGGAACAATTGTGAAAAATTAATTTTATCTTTTATGACAGAAGAATTAAATATGATTTATGATGAATTTAAAAGCGCAAACGGTAAAACGCTTGTTCATCTTGAAAATGAGTTAACAAAAATTCGTGCAGGTAAAGCTACACCAGCAATGTTAAACGGTGTAATGATTGAATATTACGGTTCAATGACTCCAATACAACAAGTTGCAAACGTAAATACATCTGATGCACGAACGATCATAGTGCAACCATGGGAAAGAAACATGTTGAGTGAAATTGCAAAAGGAATTATCAACTCAAATCTTGGATTGAATCCACAAAATAACGGTGAACAACTAATTATCTCAGTTCCGCCTTTAACAGAGGAACGCAGAAAAGATTTGGTTAAGAAAGCGAAGGCAGAAGCTGAACATGCAAAAGTTGGAGTTAGAAACAATCGCAAAGATGCTATCGACATGATTAAGGATCTAAAGAATGATGGATTGTCGGAAGATATGGCTAAAACAGCCGAAGAGGAAGTTCAAAAGATTACCAATGGTGCCATTAAAAAAGTAGATGAATTAGTTGAATTGAAGGAAAAAGATATAATGACAGTATAAAACATTTAGTATTTATATAACTAAAATCGGATATTGGTAACTTTATCCGATTTTTTGTTTTTCAAGAATTTATAAGTTAAGCTTTGAAATTAACTTTATGGTTGTTGTTTTTAGTTTAGTTAGCTTTTTTTACATAAATTTATTTAGTAAAATGCCACTAAATTTTAGTTACTATCGTTTTTTGAAGCACGACTGTATTTGGAATAGTAATTAATTCACCATCATCGCTTTTGATGTATAGGAAGAAAAAAGAAATGTCAATTAACTCGCCTGAAATGTCATATTCTTTATCGACAACACGAATGCGTTGACCTATTTTCATTGGGTGATTAAAGAACAAAATAAGGCTTGAAGTAATGTTTGAAAGAATCGACCATTGGGCAAAAAAAGCGATACCAAGAACTGTTACGACAGAAGTCATAAAAACAATTAATTGATCTCGATGGATGTTCCAAATTGCAGCTAAAACGGTAACTACAAAAATGGTTAGAAATAGATTGATTATTCTATGTGTTATTTGCTTACGTTTTAGGTCAAAGTCCATTTTGTTCAACAAGCGATTAACTGAACTGCGTGCGAGTAATTTTACACTTACAACAACAGCCCCTAAAACAACTGTTTCCAATAATTGAATCTCGAGTTGTGTCATTTTAAACGTGTTTTAAAATTAGTTTTGCCTTGTCCCAATAAATATCCATTTCCTCGAGGTTAAGTTCTTTTATATCTTTCGAATCAGAGGTAATCATTTCTTCCATCAATTGGAAGCGTTTGATAAATTTTTGATTTGTAAAAGCTAGGGCACTTTCAGGTGAAATGTCAATAAAGCGCGCGTAGTTTACTAATGAAAACAACAAATCACCAAACTCCTCTTCAATATGCTCAGATTTATTATTTACTTCCTCTTTAAATTCAGCCAATTCTTCCTCCACTTTTTTCCAAACATCTTCACGATTATCCCATTCAAAGCCAATTCCTTTTGCTTTTTCTTGAATACGAGTTGCTTTTACCAAAGCGGGTAGGGAAGAAGGGACACCTTCTAAGACTGATTTTTTTCCTTCTTTCAATTTTAATTTTTCCCAATTTGCTTTTACTTCTTCTTCGTCTTTCACTTTCACATCTCCATAAATGTGAGGGTGACGATAAATCAATTTTTCGCAAATGGCATTCAAAACGTCGGCAACATCAAAAGCGCCTTCTTCTTTTCCGATTTTCGAATAAAAAACGAGGTGTAAAAATAAATCGCCCAATTCACCTTTAATCGCGTTTAAATCGTTCTCTGTGATAGCGTCTGCAAGCTCATACGTCTCTTCAATGGTTAGATTTCGCAAGGTTTCCATCGTTTGCTTTTGATCCCAAGGGCACTTTTCGCGGAGTTCATCCATTACGTTCAATAAGCGTTCAAAAGCGATTAGTCTTGCGTCCATATTTTTTTCTGCAAAATTAAGTTTATAACTCGTTTTCCTTTGTTTAACTTTGTTAATTCGTGAAAAGACTTTTTTTAATAGCAAACTTGATTTTTTTAATATCATTTGTTCATTCGCAAATGAAGAGTGAGTATGGCTTTGAGTTTCGTCAGAAGCTAGGTTTTTTAGCTGCGCATAGAGGAACTTTGGGACATTTACCACAAGAGTCTGCCAAAGCAATGGAATTTACTTATTTGATTCAAACACGTGGTTCAAAAAAATGGCATACTGCTTACCGCGAACCAAAAGTAGGTGCGACTTTATTTGTTGGTTCTGTTGGGAATAACGATTTACTAGGAAGGTATATTGGCTTATCAGGCTTTGCAGAACTTCCGATGTTGAAATTGAAAAAATTCGAATGGAATTGGAAAATGGGTTTTGGTTTAGGGTACACGACAAAAACATTTGATCCTATCTACAATCCGAAAAATAATGCCATAGCCTCAAAAATCAATGCAATGATTGTTATTGGAACGAAAGTAAATT
>JBILQY010000355.1:0-3351 GCA_044372955.1 Crocinitomicaceae bacterium
AAGCAATTTATCAATGGAAATTTGTCCTTCGTCACCAAGTGATATAATTTGCCCTGATTTAACGCCACGTTTTACTTCACTTTGGTAAACATACTTTACATTTGAGATGGCTGCAATCGTATTTATCGCATTAAGTTCGTTCAACATACCAATATGTGTCGATGACAAAACAGCCATTTTTGCAACAGGTAAATTTATTTTCTTACTTGAGCTTGCTACTTTTTGGTTGGAATTCAACTTACCCTCAAAAACAAAAAATTGTTTAGGATTATCGGGATTGGTAATCTTTATGGTAACAATTTCTCCGTTGTCGTAAATCTTTAACCAACGACTGTGTTTGCATAAGTTTTGTGAAGCGTTTTTAGACTCAATTTCTTTGTTGTCACTTGTTTTACACGAAAATAAGACCAACAAAAAGAGACTAATTAAAACTGAAAATCGCTTGAAATTCATAAACAACTCTTAGTATTGCTCAGATTCGTTAGGGAAATCTCCAGATTGTACATCGCGAATATAATCTTGAAACGAACGCATCATTTGTTCGTGTAGGTTATTGTATTTACGTAAAAATCGTGGACTGAATTCGTTATTGATGCCCAACATATCGTGAACCACTAAAACTTGCCCATCCACACCGTTTCCTGCTCCAATTCCGATAATCGGTATAGTTACCATTTGTGCTACTTTTGCTGCTAATTTGGCTGGGATTTTCTCTAAAACGATAGCAAAACATCCCGCTTCTTCCAATGCTTTTGCATCTTCAATCAGGCGATTTGCTTCCTCTTCTTCTTTTGCTCGAACGACGTAAGTTCCAAATTTATAAATCGATTGAGGAGTCAAACCTAAATGTCCCATTACAGGGATTCCAGCGGTTAAAATACGTTTGATAGATTCTAAAATTTCTTGTCCGCCTTCCATTTTTACAGCATGACCACCTGATTCTTTCATGATTCGAATAGCACTAGAAAGCGCTTCTTTCGAATTTCCTTGATAAGATCCAAAAGGTAAATCAACTACAACCAATGCTCTATCAACAGCTCTTACAACCGAAGAAGCATGATAAATCATTTGGTCTAAAGTAATTGGTAATGTTGTTTCGTGCCCCGCCATAACGTTTGAAGCAGAATCTCCAACAAGAATAATATCCATTCCTGCTTCGTCGATTATTCGAGCGATTGAAAAATCATAACCTGTTAACATTGAGATTTTTACACCTGCATTTTTCATTTCTTGCAAAGTGTGAGTGGTAACTCGTTTTACGTTTTTATGGACAGACATTTGAACTGAAAGTTGAGAACTGAAAGTTAAAAGTGAAGAGTTAAGAGTTAAGAGTTAAGAGAGATTCGCAGTGATGAATCAGATCGCAAAACAATTTCAATTAACTTTTTACTAACTACTTTTAGTTGTGTTAAAATGTAAAAATAGAAAATTAAAGAGTTGAATAGAGAATTAACCTTTAATTTTTGTCGGTTAGACGTGATGAAATCTATAGAAATCAAATCTAAACTGAACAAAAAGATGAATATTTGCACTTTAAAAAATTGTAATAATGAGAGCCAAAATACAATAAAAATATATAACTTTGGCTTTCATTAATACAAATTTAAACTGTGTTTATGCCGTTAATTGGTCGTGAAAAAGAAATAAAAATATTGGAAAACGCTCTCCAAAGTTCTCACTCAGAGTTAATTGTAGTTTATGGAAGACGTCGTGTTGGAAAAACATTCTTGATTCGAGAAACTTACAAAAAAAACATTCAATTTGAATTTGCAGGAATGTACAAAGCATCAACCCGTGAACAATTAAAACTTTTCAAACAAACATTATTTAATTATTCACAACAAAAACGCAAAGCCCCCTCTAATTGGTTGGATGCTTTTCAGCAATTAAAAGACTTTTGCGACACATTAAAAGGCTCTAAAAAGAAAGTGCTATTTATTGATGAATTTCCATGGTTGGACAATAACAAAGCGAGTTTTTTAAAGGCTTTTGATAATTTTTGGAATAGTTATGTTACAAAGCGAGAAGATATGGTGGTGGTTATCTGTGGGTCTGCGGCTGCCTACATGATTAACAAAATCATACGCAGCAAAGGAGGGTTGCATAACCGGTTGACGGATAAAATTCGAATTGAACCTTTCTCTTTAAAAGAAACAGAACTACTACTCAAGAAAAATCGTGTAAAATTAACGCACTATGACATACTAAACATCTACATGGCGATGGGCGGAATTCCTCATTACCTTGAAAAAATAAAGGTTGGTGAAAGCGCAGCACAAGCAATTGATCGTTTGTGTTTTGAAAAGGATGGTTTTCTTAGAAATGAATTTAAAAATGTATTCGCGTCTTTATTTGATCAGGTGGATAACCACGAAGCTATCATTCGAATTTTAGCTGACGTCCGCAAAGGATTATCGCGAAATATGATTCTAAAAAAAGGGAATTTTCCTTCAGGAGGAAACCTTACGCGGACTTTACATGAATTAGAAGAATCGGGATTTATCGAACAATACGCTCCCTACAAAGGAAATAGTAATGCGCTTTATCGCTTGAAAGATGAATATTGCAGTTTCTACATCAAATACATCGAGAAAAATAAACCTTCCAAAACGGGTGTTTGGAACAAACTTCAAAATCAAGCATCATTTAACGCTTGGTCTGGATTTACTTTTGAAACAATCTGTTTAAAGCATATTGATCAAATTAAAGAAGGCTTAAAAATCGCTGGAATACATTCAACAGCTGGAAATTGGATAGAGAAAAACAGCGAAAACGGAGCTCAAATTGACTTATTAATCGACAGAGATGATCACGTAATTAATCTTTGTGAAATCAAGTTTCATACTGGACCATTTACGCTTAATAAAAAATATGCTTTTGACTTAATGAATAAAATAGCCGTTTTTAAAGATTCTACAAAAACCAAAAAGAGTATTTTCCTTACAGTTATTAGTGTCTATGGGATAAAAGAAAACGAATACAGCCGACAATTAATTCAAAATAGCCTCACTTTAGAAGACTTATTTTTGTAATAATGAAAGCCAAAAATACTATTTTAAAGACTATTTTGGCTTTCATGAATACAATTTATAAAACTATTCAATTTTCTGTTTAGTAATGCTATCAATGCATACATTCACATTTTTATGAATGCGATCTTGCATATCTGAAGTGTCTGATTTTACGAATTATTTAATTGTCTGTAACTAATCAGTAACTTCCAATTCAGCAACTACAAACAATGCATTAAGCACGTTTTGTCCGTTTTTTATTGCTGTGTCTGTAATAGAACGTAGGATAGCAAAGTTCATTGCTCCTTCGAAGGATTTGAATTGACCAGAGATTTTCTGT
>JBILQY010000172.1:0-5692 GCA_044372955.1 Crocinitomicaceae bacterium
TTTACCAACCGTCACAGCTCCAATGCCGGCAGGCGATTACACTTTTTCCCAGTGGAGTGATGGCAACTTGAATCAAACGCGACAATATACACAAGGTGGAACATTGAGCTATACTGTTCGTGATAACCAAAATTGTATAGCAACTTCCAATACTGCAACTATTACGTTTGACAATTCGCTTCAAAATGTTCGATTAGGAAACGACACTACTTTATGTCAAGGGAATAATATTCAACTTGCACAAACTTCTCCAAGTATCGTTAGTTATCTTTGGAGTACAAATGCAACTACAAGTTCCATTCCAGTTTTAACCTCAGGTCAGTATGATTTACAAGTTACAAATTCAAATGGTTGTATCAAAAGTGATATAATTAATATTGAAATTCAAGGGCAATCACCAACTATTCAACTAAGTTTTCCTTCTCAATTTTGTCAAAATGAACTAGCTTCCTTTTCTGAATCTAGTTTTGTGCAAAGCGGTGAAGCAATAGCTTCAAGGATTTGGAATTTTGGCAATAATACCAATTCAAGTTTATCAAATGGTACTTTTTCTAACAATATTGTCGAAACTTATAATGGAACTTTGACTGTTAACTCTGTCAGCGGATGTCAAAGCACTCAACCTTTCTCCTATAATGTAAGACCAAAACCTTTAGCGAATTATACTTCACCTTTATTGTGCGATAATGTAACAGGACTATTTACAAACACAAGTACAGCACCTTCTAGTACAATTACTGCTTCTCAATGGCTTGTAAACGATGTAGTAAATGCTTCTACAACTAACTTGAATTATGCTCATCCAACCATAGGAAGTTATAATTTAAAGTTAGTTGTTACAAATGGCTTTGGATGTAGAGATACGAGTGTTCAAGTTCAGATTGTTATCAATACGTATCCTGTTCCAAATGCACCGAATTTATCGGATCCATTCAATGGAAAAACGGTTTTATCGATAGAACAAATTCCGTTTAGTTGGTCGAGTGTTTCGGATAATTATTTTTATGAGTTGCAGTTTTCGACTTCGAGTTCATTTGGTACATTATTATCTACACAAACTACGACTCAAACCAGTCGCACGTTAGCGTTGAATACTTCTGGCACAGTTTATTGGCGTGTAAAATCAAATAATCCATGTTTGTTAGGTGGCACAAGTTCTGTTTTCACCTTGAATTCGATTCATATTACAGATAGCTTGAAATTATGGTTAAAAGCAGATGCAGGAATAAATCTGAGTTCAGGAGGAGTAAGTCAGTGGGTCGATCAGAGTGGTAGGGGGAATCATGCAACTCAAACAACTGCTACTTTGCGCCCAACAGTTTTCACAAGTCCAACACTTAACAATGCACCTGTTATTCGTTTTGATGGAACAGATGATGTTTTGACAGGGACGACTATTCCGAATATAAACAGTGATAACATGACGCTGTTTGTATTGAATTCAGGAAATTCACAAAGTGGAAACATGGCTGGTTTATTTAATGTTGGAAGCTTAACGAATGGTTTATCCGTCACAAGAAGTATCAGTACAACACAAGCTTTCCGAGTTTGGACGAACAACAGTGCTCAGTTGACGAGTTTGGCCAACAGTGCTCCTACATCTGGTTATTTACCAAAAATTGTAACCATGAGTAGGGAAGTTGGTGTACAAGGGAACTTATCAGTGAATGGTTCACAGCAAGCTACCACGACGAATGCTCCGTTTTTGGCTCCGTTTACGAATGCCACATACCAAATTGGAAAAGCACCTGGCTATTCAACGTTAAATGGAGAGGTAGCAGAGATTATTCTCTTTAATAGCATATTAAGCGCTACAGAACAGTCTAATGTAGAAAAGTACTTAAAGGATAAATATGCACCGCCAATTAAACTTGGAGCTGATATTTTTTCAAGTTATGGTTTTTGCGATACTACTATCGTAAGTACAGGTTATTTTACAAATTACTTATGGAGTAATGGTGCTACCACATCCAATTTAACAGTAAATAATCCAGGAACCTATTGGGTTAGAGCAACTGATATTTTTGGTAGGATTTCATCCGACACAATAAACGTTGTTCGTCCTGTTTATGATAGTATTGCTTTACAAAATAGAATCGTTTGTTACAATGCGTTAATAGAGGAAACAGCATTTGTTCCCACAGGATATTCTTTTGTAAATTGGAATGATGGAAATACTAATCAAACACGTTTGTTAAATCAAAATGAGTCCCTTTCCTACACAATTGCGGATAATAGAAATTGCCAATTAACTTCAAATAATGCATTAATTACAATTGATAGTTCACTTTTTGCCATTTCATTGGGCAATGACACCAGTTTGTGTGTTGGAAATACTATTCAATTACAATTGTCAAGTCCAGCAATAAGTGGCTATTCATGGAATACAGGTATAACAACAGCTACACAACAACTTGATACAACAGGATTGTATATTTTACAAGTTCAAAACGTAAATAATTGTTTCCAACGAGATTCAATTTTCATAACAATTATTGGAAATTCTCCCGTTATAAATTATTCATTCCCGACAGAATCCTGTCAATTTGATGAAGTACAATTTTCACAATCAAGTACTGTTCAAGGAAGTACAATTGAGACTACCACTTGGACAATAGGAAATAACGCACCAATTTTAGCATCAAGTTCACAATTTACTTTTAATCAGCCACAAGTTATACCTATAAGTTTGGAAGTTATTTCTACGGCTAACTGCCGTTCAATCGCAAATTTTAGTATTACAGTTTGGCCTAAACCGATAGTTAATTTCAGTACAGAAAATTTCTGCCCATATCAGGAAATAACTTTCAATCCTTCTAACCAAGTAAATACACAATTGCAAAGTTTCGATTGGAATTTTGGTCAAGCTGCATCAGCAACAAATACAAGTCAATTAGCAAATCCTAGCCATTTTTATGGTTTAGAAGGTACTTATTCTGTTAATTTGAAAGTGATAGACGAACATGGTTGTAAAGACACTGTAATTCAAAATGTTTTGGTTCAGCCAGCTCCAATTTCTAGTTTCAGTGTTCAGAATACGTGTGAAAATACAACGGTTGAATTCACCAATACTAGCTCAATTTCTGTTGGATATTCCATTCAAACGAATCTTTGGAATTATGGCGACAATACAAGTGCAACAAATCCAACCACTGGAAAAGAATACTCAGCTTACGGAGATTATGTGATAGAATTAATTACGGTTGGAAATAATGGTTGTTCTGACACTTCTAGTCAATCTATTACAGTTTTTCCAAATCCGATTTTGAATTGGAGCATTACACCAAGTTGCAAAAATACATTAACTGTATTTGAGGATTTATCAACGATTCCAGAAGGAACGCTTGTTTCAACGGATTGGTTAGTCAATTTACAATATCCTATTTCAACTCCAATTGCTTCTTATCGATTTGCAACTTTAGGTGTTCAATATTTGAACTTAACATCAACGAGTGACCAAGGATGTACAAGTGATACTTTAATTATTGTAAATGTTAATCCTGAATTGGATGCTCGATTTAGTTATTCTCCTTCTATCGTTGTAGCTGGTGTTCCTGTAACTTTTAATGATTTAAGTATAGGCTCAACAAGTGCAACTTGGGATTTAGGAAAAGGAGAATCGTTAATCAATTATACGCCGCCAATCAATCAATTTACAACAACTTACACAGCGGAATGGATTGATTCACTAATTGATGTGACTTTATTTGTGGAAAATCAATTTGGATGTAAGGACACTTTAACAAAATCATTTGGAGTAATTTCTCCCGCATTCGATTTGGCTGTTAAATCTATTTTTATTCAAGAAATCAATGGATTTAACACTGTTGGGGTTGAGTTTGAAAACGTTGGAACAATTTCAATCAACAAAATTGATTTTGAGCTATCAGGATTAAATACTTTGCCAATTCAAGAGACTTGGAATGGAACTTTACTTCCAAATCAAGACCAAATTTACATGTTCAACGCTAAACTTTCTGCCTACAATTCAACACAAGATGAGCTTACTAATTTCTTATGTGTTGAAGGTTTTGCTTCTGATGTAATTGGAAATGTTGACGTAATTAAAATAAACGATAAAGTATGTGAAAATACCGAAAATGAGGAACTTGCCTTACTCTCTGTCGCACCAAATCCAACTGATAACTTGACAAATGTTAGTTTGTTAATTCCAAGTAAAACTGATGTAACCATCTTAAATGTTTCTCTTTACAGCATGAATGGAAGTATTGTTCAATACGTAATAAAAGACCAAAGTTTGGAGGCTGGTATTTTTGATTTCAATGTTGATTTGACAAACGTTCAACGAGGAATTTATTTACTGAAAATTGAGGATGGGACAACAACTAAGGTAATTCGATTGTCAAAGATTTAATTCGTTTCGAAAGTATTTCAATTAAGAAACCTATTTCAGTTTTCATTGAGATTAAACGAATAATATTCTAATTATTCCTCTCATCACTTGTCTGTCAATGCACAGAATCCCTCCTTTTTCATAATTCTTAGGATTTTATTCTTATTAACCTGATATTCTTTAGAATCTCAAGTTAATACTTCTCCCCAAAGTAACTTTTGTTACCAACCACCCAAAATTACCCCTCTATTTTTGCAACACTAAATCTTAAACAATATCAAAATGAAAATTGAACAAATTTATACGGGCTGTTTGGCTCAAGGCGCGTATTATGTAACAAGTAATGGTGAAGCTTTTATCATTGACCCATTGCGCGAAATCCAACCTTATTTAGACCGTTTAATTGCTGATGGCGTGACTTTGAAGTATATCTTCGAAACCCATTTCCACGCGGATTTCGTTTCTGGACATTTAGATTTGAGCAAGAAAACAAATGCTCCAATCGTTTATGGTCCAAACGCAAAACCAGAATTTGAAGCTATTATCGCTGAAGACAATCAAGTGTTTGAAATTGGTGCTATCAAAATCAAAGTTTTGCATACACCTGGTCACACAATGGAAAGCACAACTTACTTGTTAATTGACGAAGAAGGAAAAGAAACTGCAATTTTCTCTGGTGACACGTTATTTTTAGGAGATGTTGGTCGTCCAGATTTAGCTCAAAAAGCTGCGGATATGACGCAAGAGCAATTAGCTGGACTTTTATACGAAAGTTTAATGACGAAAATTATGCCTTTGAGCGATGATATTACTGTTTATCCTGCGCACGGTGCTGGTTCAGCTTGTGGTAAAAACATGATGAAAGAAACAGTTGACACTTTAGGCAATCAAAAGAAAATGAATTACGCTTTGAATCAACCTTCGAAAGAAGCGTTTATTGAGGCTGTAACTGATGGATTATTACCTCCGCCAGCCTATTTTGGTTTCAATGTTGCAATGAACAAAAAAGGTTACGAAAACTTTGAAGACGTAAAGTTAAAAGCAATGACAGCTTTGACTCCAGATGCTTTTGAATTATTAGCGGAAGCTTCAGGTGCTTTGATTTTAGATACAAGAGATAGTGGCATTTTCTACCAAGGTTTTGTTCCTCAATCAGTAAACATTGGCGTTAACGGTGATTTTGCTCCGTGGGTTGGTGCTTTGATTGGTGATGTAAAACAAGAAATTTTATTGGTTACCGAACCTGGAATGGAAGAAGAAGTAATCACTCGCTTAAGCCGCGTTGGTTTCGATCATGTTTTAGGATTCTTGGAAGGAGGATTTGAAGCTTGGGAAAAA
>JBILQY010000130.1:0-6957 GCA_044372955.1 Crocinitomicaceae bacterium
GTAGCGCAATAAACACAAAAAAAACATGAACCGAAGAGGATTTGTCAAATTATTGGGTACAGCTGCTGCAGGTTCAATTTTGGTTCCTAATTTAATCGCTTGCGGAAGAAAAAATTCCATAAAAGTAAACATCATAGGAGCAGATTTTAAACGTGGACATAGCATTCGTCAAGTTCAAAAACCGACAGAATTCCACAAAGTTGTTACACTTAAAAACATCATTATTGGAGGAGGAATCAGTGGATTATCAACGGCTTATCACTTAAATGAATTGGGAGAAAAAGATTTTCTGTTGTTAGAAATGAATGGAGAAATTGGGGGAAATTCAAGTGCTTTAAAAACACCTTATTCGTGGGCACCACGTGGAGCGCATTATCTTTCTTTGCCTAACGATGACAATTTTCCAATGATAGATTTCATGAAAAAACACCAGTTGATTACTGGAATTCAAGATGGAAAATATGTTTACAATGAAAGTCAATTGTGTCATGCACCAAATGAACGTTTGTTGTATCGTGGTCAATTTCAAGAAGGCTTAGTTCCTGAATATGGTTTGTCAGAAGAAAGTATGGCTGAGATTGATGCTTTTTTTAGTTGGATGCGCACTTTGAAATTGGCTGTGGACGAAAGTGGTCAACAGTTGTTTAATGTTCCTGTGAGCAGGGGAGCGTTTGAAATGCATCTTGAAGACCTTGATAAAATTACATTTTCGGAATTTTTAGCTCAAAAAAAGGTTACTAATTCTGAATTACTTTGGTTTTTAGATTATTGTTGTCGCGATGATTTTGGTGCTGGATTGGACAAAGTTTCAGCTTGGGCAGGTGTACATTATTTTGCTGCACGAAAAGCGAATCCTTTTAATGCAGACTCAACATCAGTACTCACTTGGCCTGAAGGTAATTTTCACCTAAGTAAATTGCTTGCCGAATCGGTAAAAGATAAAATTGTGAAAGATGAAGTGGTACACGAAATCATTGAAACAACCGAAAATGTAGAAATTCATGCGTACAACCCAGTTAAAAAAATATGGACGAAATTCTTAGCTGAAAAAGCGGTAGCTGCTTGTCCATCTTATGTTTCCAAACACGTTTTAAAATCTGAAAATTGGCCCTCAACATTTTTTGATGGGTTTACGCATTTCCCTTGGTTCATTGGAATTGTTACAGTCAAAAAACTTCCAGAAACTAAGAATGGCGTTCCGCTTGCTTGGGACAATGTGAAATATGGAACAAAAGGCTTGGGATATGTTTCGAATCGCCATCAAGAATTTGGTAAGATGCAAGGACCTTTGGTATTAAGTGTTTACCTTACATTGGACGAAATGGACGCTGCAGAAGGTCGTAAGCATTTGTTTGCAATGGAGGAATCGGAAATGTTGAAGCGAGTTGTTGACGAATTAAAAGGTATTCATCCTGAAATTGAAGAGGAAATTTTATCAGTTGATATTCAACGTTGGGGACATGGAATGATAACACCTGTTCCTGGCGCTTTGAAAAAACAAAAAGAATACAAAGAATTGACAGCGAGTGCAAAGCGTATTTTTTTAGCACATACCGATTATGCAAGCTATTCAATTTTTGAAGAAGGATTTGATGCAGGATTTAAAGCTGCTAATAATTTGAAGGGAGTTTCATCTGAAAAGTTAAAAGCATGAAAAACAATTGGATCAACAATTCGCGTTTTGATTTAACTTGGTTTATTGCTCCGATGTTATTGCCGCCTTTGGTCGTTTTCTTTATTCCTAACGATTTTTTAAATGCACAACGCACCGATATTTTCCCTTGGTCATGGGTTTTTATTGTTTTGACAATTGATGTAGCTCACGTTTATAGCACCGTTTTTAAAACCTATTTTAATTCCTTTGCTTTCGAACAACATCGCATGAAGTTGTTGTATTTTCCATTTTTAGTTTGGGCAGGAGGTGCTATAATTTACAGTTTAGGAAGCCATCTTTTTTGGACCTGTGTCGCCTATTTTGCTGTGTATCATTTCATTCGTCAGCAATATGGTTTTTTTCGCTTGTATTCCATCAAACGTAACGAGGAAAAAGGTTTGCGCTTTGGGTTAAATTTTTGTTTGTATGCATTTATGGTGATTCCAATATTAATTTGGCATGTTCGCGGTCAACAAAATTTCAATTGGATGACTACCGGCGATTTTTTATACATTAACCTTCCACAACTTTCCCCTTTTCTACAAATAATACTAGGTTTGGTGGTGATTTTATACTTTGTTTTGGAAGCAAGTTCTAAGAAAATAAACGGAAATTGGAACGTTCCGAGAATGATTTTAGCCCTTTCGACAGCTTTTTCGTATTACACCTGTATAGTGCTTATCAACAACGACTTTGTATTTTCATTTGTCAACGTAATCGGACATGGAATTCCTTATTTTGCTTTAGTTTGGTGGAGTGAAAAAAGACAACTAAACACCGAAAGCGACCCGATTTTGAAAGTCGTTTTATCCAAATGGGGCTGGATGTTATTCTATGGAATTGTATTTTGTATGGCTTATTTTGAAGAAGCACTCTGGGACAGTTTGTTATACCGCGAACGACCGATGCCTTTTGGTTGGCTGTATGAGCAATTACCAGCTTTAGATCATCCTATCTTAATTGGAATCGTTGTGCCACTTTTAATTATGCCGCAAGTTGTACATTACATTTTAGATGCTTATATCTGGCGAAAAAATGATAACCAGAAGTTCGTCAATTAATTGCAAACTTAAAATTGCTAATTGCGAGCTTCAAAAATTGCAAACTTAAAATTGCTAATTGCGAAGTTTAAAAATTGCTAGCTATTAGTTGCTAATTGCGAACGAGTTTTTGGAAGCGCTCTGCGCGAGTTATTTTATTTGTAATTATTTAGAAAACATCGAAACGAAGACTAGATATCCAAGGGGTGAGGTTCTCGAACCCCGAATAATTAAGACAAGTAGTTCGCAACTCCTAAGCAGTCTGTACTTCCGTTCGCAATTCGCAATTAATCCGTTCGCAACTTATAAGCAGTCTGGTTTTCCGTTCGCAATTCGCAATTAATCCGTTTGCAATTATCTATCCATCAAACTCACCCCCCTAAAACTCAAGGTATTCAAAATCGAATCGTCTTTCATGGATAAACTATTCACACGAAATAAATCAGACGTAAGAGCTGGTAATTGAAAAGATACTTGTCCTTCTAGAAGTCGATTTTGAGAGGCAATTGGAACGCTTTCAACGATGTTTTCATAAATCGTATCGTACACATATTTCACTGTAGCTATGCCTGGGTTAGCAATAAAAACAGTATCATGAACAAATTTCGTAATCGTATGAGGTTTTGATTTTTTGTAAACAATTTTTGTGGTTGTCGGATTTGAAGGCCAAATGAGTACAAATAAAATCACAACTGAAGCAACAGCCATAATCGCTTGATACAAGGGGATGACTATCGCTTTTTTCTGTTTTTCAGGTAAAATAAGTGGAGCAACAGCTGGAATTTCTGGTTCATTTTCAGATGCTTCAACAAGAATAGAACGTTGAAATTCATACGCTTCTTGTGAAAGTTGTCCAAGCACAAAAGCTTGTTCTGTAGCACTGAGTTGATTGAAATTTTTCGATTCCAAAAGCTCAAACAAGCGTTCTTCGTTGTGTGAAAGTTCTTTATCCATTTTAGTTTAATTTGAAAAGTTGAGATTCGTAGCGCGGGTCAAATTCTTTGAGTTGTTGCGCGATTTTTTGTGTGGCGTAAAACAAGCGCGATTTTACAGTTCCAAGCGATGTTTCCATAATGTCGGCGATTTCTTGAAGGGAAAAATGTTCCATATAACGCAAAACAAAAACTGTTTTCTGTCCGTGATCGAGTGCTTCAATGCTTTTGTCTAGTAATTGTTTGAAGTGTGCTTTTTCAGCCAAATCATCTGCCAAGTTTGAAAAGCGATTCAATTCATAGCCGTCGTTGGATAAACTATTGATGGGTGCACGTCTGTAGGCGGTTTTACACATATTACTGGCAATCGTAAACAACCACGTATAGAACTTTTTTTCAGAGTCAAATAAGTGCTTTTTCTCCAGAATTCGAAGGAAAATTTCTTGTACAAAATCTTGCGCTAAATCGACGTCCTTCTGCAACATTTTGATAAAATAGCCGAGTAACTTTTGACTGTAACGTCTATGTAATTCCATAATTGCCACATGTGAATGATGGTCCATTACCTGAACCATCAATTCTTCATCCGTTTTTATGTGTAATTTTTTTTGAAACAAGACTGACTATTTTACGATAACTTCCATGACGATTCTGAAACCAATTCCAGGATCGGCAGTCGTGTAGGTTTGTTGTTTGTCAAACGTTGCTTCTTCAAAGGTGTTGTACCACGAACCACCTTTTGCAATTCCTTTTTTGTCAATCATTTCGGCTACGTTTCCAAAAGTGTTGAAAAATCCAGATTTGTTGGCAAGATAGTTATCAATTCTACCCATATAATCGCTACCATCAGCACTTGATTTAAAACCTTCTGGATGAATATTTGCAAGGTAACATTTCTCCGCATTTTGAATATTATCACTTGGAAAAGGAGTTTTAGCAGTTATATTTCCTGAACCTGCTGCTTGTTTCCATTCTTGTTCTGTTGGCAATCGAAATACAACTTGAGTGTATTTTCTTTTTCGTTGTGCATTGTATTGCTGTGTTAACCATTCACAATACGCTTTTGCACCTTCGAAAGAAATGTTGACAATTGGGTAATTTTGGTAAGCAGGATGAAAGTGATAATTTTCCACCATTGGGTCATTAAACGCATATTGAAATTTCTTTTTCCAACCAGTAGAATCGTACATTGCAGCTGAATATAAATCATTCTTTTTTGATCGCTGTAAATTGATTAAGAATTTCTTGTATTCTTCATTACTTGTTTCATATTTAGCTACAAACACTTTCTCGTTGATAGGTAACATATTTTTCTCAATTGTTTTTACGTCTAAGAGTGTATTAATTAAAACAGAATTGGATGCTTCTTCATTTTCTAGCAAATCCAAAACTTCGCCTTGTTGCCCCGATTCTTCACTAATAGAAACAATGTATTTTTCCAAACTTTTCGCTTTGCCAAATTCTTCACTGTCTTGGTAATGTTTGTGTAATTTCAACAAAGCAGGTAAATACGTTTCATTGAATCCACACACGACTTTATCAGAAATGTTGTAAGCAAAAACTTCGGTCAAATGATCCAATAAATAGCGTTTTTCAAAGTTACGTTTGATGATTGAAATGTTGTCAATTGGCTCATTTCCATATTTATATGCCAAGCCCGTCAAGTATAACTTATCACCGTATTTTTCTTTGAAATTTTCGATTCCAGTTGCCGCAACATAAACGGGTCTTTTGCCATTGAAAAAGTGCTTGTAAATTTCAGCTACATTTTCATCGTAACCTTTTCCTCCTTCAAAAGCTTTGATTGCCAAAGCAGGATAACCCAAATCTTTAAATAATATGTTTCGGTAATCGTCGATGGTCATTAAAGACGTATTAACAACAGTAACATCTTTTCGAAATTGCTTGCTTGCTTGTACAATCCAAGCGGCGTAAGTATCGTTATCTCCAACAGTGAAAAGAATCGCGTTTGGTTCCAATTCTGCTAAAACATTGTAAGCCCAATTCAAGATTCCAGCTGGGATTTCACCACTTTGGAAACACTTTTGAGCAAATCGTTCGTGTTCTGTTTGATTACCAGTTATTTCATAATAAATCATTAGATTGTGAAATGCACGCGCGTCATTCGGACTGATTTGATTGGCTTTCAACAAGTAAGCGCTTTCTTTCATCAAGTCGCCGTTCCAAAATTTGATATGATTTGCTTCAAAGGTATTTGGGATAGTTTTGAGTGCGTCTTCGGCAATTTGGTCGCATTGTTTCGCATATTGATCGCGTTTTTTAGTCGCGTCTTCGTTAGGCATATAAAACGAATTCGACAAGTTTTTTAGAGCGCGAGTTGCTGCAAAATAATTGTACCAAGCTTCCGCATTATTTTTGTTTTTGTCGATTTCGGCCTTCCACAATTCTTGTTGTTTTTCGTACCAAGAAATTTCACGCACTTCTTTTGTGATGCTGTAAACGGTTTCTTTTTGTTGTGCGAATGTTTGTCCAAAAACAAATAGACTTATCGCTATTAGGAGTTTTTTCATCGTATTAAAGTTAAGAGTAATAATTCAAAATTGAGGTTTGAATTTCGAAATTCGGCAGTAATACTCAGAAGGTAAGAAAAGGTTCAAATGAAAAGAAAATTTATTGATTTTTGGTTTATAATAATAAGTAGTAATCCTTTTGTGAAATGTTAAATTTCAATTTTCAACAGGATTGTCCGTTATTCAGCTGGTTTTTTATTCCTATTTTTATTAAAAATTGATTTTTGAGCAGGAGAAAAGTAGTTTTATTGATGGTGTTTGTTTTTTCTCTTTTGAAACTGCATTCCCAAACTGCGGAAGATAATAAAGCTCAAATCGAAGAGATTAAGCAACAGCTTATTGATCAAAATTTAAAGTTTACTTCAAGTCAGGAGTTGACTTCTTCTCAAAACGATATCTATAAAAAGAAACACAAACAAAAAATTGAAGCTGAATTAAAAATGCTTAGTTCAGATGCAATTATTGCAAGTGGTGAACTTTACCTAAAAATCAATTCCATTTTTGATAAAATCGTTAAATCAAATCCAGAAATACCTCAAAATACACGCTTGGTATTGTATCGCTCTAATGATTTTAATGCCTTCACAATGGGCGATAATATTGTTTTTGTGCACATTGGTCTTTTACATGATTTAAAAAATGAAGCACAAATCGCACTCGTTATAAGTCATGAAATTGCACATAACACGCTTAGACATGTTGAAGAATCTTTAGTTGAATCTGTAAAAAGAGAAACAGATAAAGAACTTGAAAAAGAAATTAATGGAATTTTGAGAACTGAATATGGCAAAGTAAGTTCG
>JBILQY010000094.1:0-8404 GCA_044372955.1 Crocinitomicaceae bacterium
AGTCACGTGAAAAGTCAAGATCGCATGAGTTTGAGGCAGATTCTTTAGGTTTATTGTATTTAAAAAATGCTCAGTTTAATCTTTCTGATGCACTTTCGATGTTTCATGCAATGGAAAAAAGAACCAAAAATATTTCAGATTCTCTAGATTATAGCAAGTATTTACATTTTCAACGATTACCAACTATTGCAGAGATCGATGGAGAATATGAACGAGAAAGTTCATTGGGGAGTTTTACAAAAGATGAATCAAAATTACCCTATTTGGCAACACATCCTTATGACAGGGAACGTTTTTACAAGTTAGCCACTATTCTGAAAGTGGATACAACATTTAAAAATTATGCTCCAAAAGAAGACATTTTTCAAAAGCAATTAAATCAACAGATTGGAATTGAAATGATTCAAAATTCTTGGCGAAGAATGAATCTTTCGGAGGTTATTTATTATGCAATCAATCTTTTAGCGTTTTATCCAGAACAAATAGAAGCCAAAGAACATTTAGCGCTGGCATTTAAATCATTGGCTTATTTGAAACAAAAACGAGTAGCAGGAAAATTCCTTCAATTGCAAAACCCTAAATTTCCTGAAGATTTTGATCGAGTTTGTGCCTTAGTTTATAATATTTCTCCAACTGATTGCAAAGCGTTGTTTGATATTTACACCAAAGAAATTACTGAATTTAAGTCACCGCGAAATGAACTCATTGAAATAATGCAACACATTGAAGCTGAATCTTATGATTTGCTTGAAATTAGTTATCGAGATAATAAAGAGACAATTTACAACTCTTTTTACAGCTTTATTTTAGAAGAAATAGAAATTCAACTAAACAATAGTAACATGAAGTTATACTTTATAATTCCAAAATCAAAAACAAAACAATAATGAAAAATGCAAAATTAATTCTGATTGCACTCTTGTTGAGCGTATTTTCAGTAAATGCCCAAGAAGCTAGTGTATCGAATGTTTTAAATTTAAGAACAGCCAAACATTCAGGTCAAATTATTGAACAAAATAAACTTGTTGGTTATTTTATTTTTTACACGAAAGAAAAAGTAGATAAAAACAACACTGCTTATGAAATTCAAATGTATGATGACAACTACAATCCATCCTCTAATTTTGAAATCGTAAGACCAAAAAATTCATTATTACTAGAAATGGTTTATAATGGAAGTGTTTTTATGTTGCATTTCTACGATTCAAAAACAGGCTATGAGTTTGTTACCTTTGATAGAAGTGGTGAAATGAAAGGCTCTAAAAAGTTAACTAAAGACGAAATTAGCAAATGGGATTTAAATAAAGTAATGGTGAATTTGCAATCAGAAACAGAAAACGTTTCCATCTATCCAAATGGAGATAAAGGTTTTATTCGCTCAACTTTCACTAAGTACAAAAAAGTAGGTTATGAGATAGTTGCTTATGATAACGAAGCAAATGAAATGTGGAGTTACAAATCAAACGAAACTTCTGACATGCTAGAAATGGTGGAGATTAATGATATATCAGCGAACTATTTAACTGCGACTGTAACCAAGAAAAAAAGTATGACGACTCGTGAAATGTCAAATTTTATGCTTTTAATTAATTTATCTGATGGATCAAAAATCACTGAATTAAGTATGGGAGACGATGCTTCGGGTTTACGTTCATTACTTAAATCATTTTTGAATGAGAGTAAGAAAAACATTACGATTGTAGGGGAATACTACAAACCTAATGATGATATTGTAAAAGATAAAAGTCAAGGTTTATACATGCAAGAAATTTCTTTAGAGGGAGAAGATTTAGGAATTACAAATTATGCATGGAAAGGTGATATTGATCAATTTGTTTCTATGACCGATTCGGATGGTAAAAAAGAACGTCCTTTTTATGCCTTTTTCCATGATGTGGTAGTTTCTAAAAATGGACATATCTTCTTGATTGGTGAGCAATTTTTGAAACAAGTGAGTGCTGGTGGAATTGCGATGCAAGTAGCAGCGGGTGCTTTGGGTGGTTCATCAAATGCTTCTGCTTTTGAAATGCTATTAGGTGATATGATTGTTGTAGAATTTGATGCAAAAAAGAATTTAGTTGATTTCAAAAAAGTTGAAAAGAAAAAAACGAATATTATACTTCCTGCAGGTATGGGAATCTATGGTTCAACTACTTTGGGTTATTATATTAAATCTTTGGGAGCTTTTGATTACTCGTTCACTTCTAGAAATAAGGAAAAAGATTACTATGATGTTATTTATATTGATGCAAATAGAAAAGAAGATGATAAATCATCTAAAAGCGATTTAATGGTCGGTGTGATTTCAATTAAAGCAGGAAAAGTTACTGAAAGCAGAATTCCAATAAATTGTGAATCAAAAACATGGTGGATTCAACCAGGAAAACCTGGTTATATTTCCGTTTCAGAATACTATCGTAAAGAAAAGAAAATCGATATGCGTTTAGAAAAGTTAACCTACTAAACGAATAATTTAGTGATTAAAAGGAAGTTGAAAGACTTCCTTTTTTTATGCTTGAAAAATGCTATTTTTATTTTAACCATAACGAACTGTTATTTATACATTTTTCAAAATAAAAGAATTGTTAAAATATTTTTTACTAATTTGGTGGCAATAAACTAAACCCTTATGAAAAAGAAATTTACAAAACTGTCTTTACTGACGTCTTTAAATTTATTGTTTTCATTTATCAGTTTCTCCCAGCTGATAAACATCAACAATAATCCACATGAAAAATGTGCCGCAGGAATTATTCACAATCAAATGATGAGTGATCCTGCCTACGTTCAAAAAATGAATGAGTTTGAATTGTATGTGAAAACAAAACACGATGATCCAACTCCAAAAATCGCCGCTCAATACAGAATTCCTGTTGTGGTTCATGTTATGCACAAAGGTGAAGCAGTTGGTGTAGGTACAAACGTGAGTGATGCAGATATTCGTGCTGCAATTCAAGAATTGAACAATCGTTACCGTAAAACAGCTGGAACTGCAGGAGCAGGAAATGGTGTCGATATGGAAATCGAATTTGCTTTAGCTGTTCGAAATCCAAGTGGACAATGTACAAATGGTATCAACCGAGTAAGTATGACAGGAAATGCAACTTACATGGCAGGTGGAGTGAGAAGTTCGTCAACAAGTGGAATTACTGATGCGCAACTTAAAGCAGTTGCCTCTTGGGATAGAACAAAATACTACAACATTTATTTAGTTTCAGAAATTGACAATAACGAAGGTGGTGCAGGAGTACAAGGATACGCTTACTTTGCTTCTTCTCACGGATCTTCAGTTGACGGTGCGGTTGTTCTTGCTAACAACTTTACTTCTGGCGGTTCAATGACAACGACACATGAAATGGGACATGCACTTAACTTGTGAAGGTGATGGCTCTGGAGCTAATTGTCCAACTCAAACAAATGGCTGTGGTTCAAATGCAGGAGACTGTTGTGCGGATACACCTCCTCATAGAAGAAGTCAATCAGATTGTAATACAACAGGAACAAATAGTTGTAATTCAAACTCTTCAAATACTTTATTCGTAAGAAATTACATGGACTACTCTTCAGATGCATGTATGAACATGTTTACAGCAAATCAAAAAACGCGTGCTTTAGCAGCATGTTCAGGTCCTAGAGCTTCTTTTTTCGCAACAACCAACTTAGCTTTGGTTCCAGTTGCGGCTCCAGTGGTTGATTTTTCATCAAGTTCAGCAGCGATTTGTGCTGGTCAAACAATTACTTTTAATGATTTATCTGCTTGTGTACCTAATACATACTTGCCAGAAACAAACTGGAGTAATATTACATTTAGCTGGACTTTTACCAATGGAGGAACTGTTTTAACTTCTACAGCTCAAAATCCAGTTATGACTTTTACTGTTCCTGGTGCTTATGATGTGCAATTAACTGTTACAACTGCTCAAGGAACGAATACATTGACTAGACCCGGTTTTGTTATATTAGCTGGAACTTTAACGAATGCTTGTACCCCAACAAGTCAAAACGCTGGAGCTTTTGGTCAAACTGTTAGTCGTGTTGCATTTAATACCATTAACAATACAACCAATTCAATGACAAATGTGGCATATACCAACTTTGCTTGTACAGATAATACAATAGTTCAAGCGGGTAGTGTTTATCCTTTATCAATCACGGCGAACGCTGGTCCTTCAGGAGCTCAACGTTTTGAGGTTTATATTGATTATAATAACAATGGTGTTTTTGCAAATCCAGCTGAATTAGTGCATTCTGGAAGTGTAGCTGCAGGAACACAGACAGCTTTAAATACACAAACTTTAACGGCTAATATTACAATTCCTGCTACAGCAATAACAAACACATTTTTAAGAATGCGTGTTTTGTCATCCGCAGCAGCCATTACTGCTGGACAAAGAGCTTGTACTTCACCGTTTCAAATTGGAGATGTTGAAGATTATGGAATTTACATTCAATCAAGTGTTCCAACAGCTCCAGTCGCAAACTTCACTGCAAGTAATCAAGTAGTTTGTGCTGGACAATCTGTTCAATTCACAAGTACTTCTACTGGAAATCCTACATCTTATTCTTGGTCATTCACCGGTGGAAATCCAGCAACAAGCACAATTGCTAATCCAACTGTTACGTATGCATCATCTGGAACATATCCTGTATCGTTAACAGTAACAAATGCAAATGGAACAGATACAGAAACTCAAAATAGTTATATCACCGTTTCTGCAGGGTCAGGTTTAGCTTTACCTTTCACGGAAGGATTTACAACAACAACTTTCCCTCCAACAACAAGCTGGACAATTACAAATACTGATGGTGGCGCAACTACTTGGGCGAGAAATGCAACAATCGGTGTAGCACCAACAGCTGGAAATGCCCTTGTTTTTGACAATTTTAATTTCGATGACCGTCCAAATCAAGATGTTATTGAACTTCCAAAAATGGATCTAACGCCATTTACCTCAGCATCTATGACATTTAATGTTGCTTATGCAGCTTACGGAGCTAATAACATTGATGGTTTGCAAGTATTGGTTTCTTCGGATTGTGGTACTACTTTCACAACTGTTTATAATAAAGCTGGTTCAACAGTTGCAGCAGGCAATTTACCAACAGCAGCAGCACAACCAACTATTTTTACGCCAACAACAGCGCAGTGGAGAACTGAAACAATAGACATGAGTTCGTATGCAGGTCAAAATGGTGTGATTATTCGATTTAAAAATATCGCAGGATATGGTAACCGTTTGTTTATTGATAACATCAACCTTACAGGAACAGGAACACCAGTTGCACCAGTGGCAAGTTTTACTTCTACACCAACAGCAACTACTTGTACAGGTCAAACAGTTCAATATACAAGTACTTCAACAGGAACTCCAACAACTTATGCTTGGACTTTCCCTGGAGGAACACCTGCAACAAGTTCAGCTCAAAATCCAACAGTAACTTATGCATCTGCTGGAACTTATAATGCTTCTTTAACTGTAACAAATGCTACAGGAACTAACACTTCGAACCAAACGAACTACATCACAGTAAATGCTTCGCCAGCAGCACCAACAACAACACCAGCAAATAGATGTGGTACAGGTACAGTTACACTTGGAGCAGCGGCTTCAGCAGGAACTTTATCTTGGTTTGCAGCAGCAACCGGAGGAACAGCATTAGGAACAGGAGCTACGTTCACAACTCCTTCTATTTCTACAACTACCACTTATTACGTTTCTTCAACTGCTTCAGGTTGTACTTCAGCAAGAACGCCAGTGGTTGCAACCATTAATCCAACTCCAACAGTTACGAATCCGGGGAATAAAACAGCTTGTTTAGGAAGTGCAGTTGCTGCCATTTCTTTTGCAGGAAGCAGTACTTCTTCAACTTATGCTTGGACAAACTCGAATACAGGATTAGGTTTAGCAGCAAGTGGAAATGGAAATATTGCTTCATTTACACCAACAACAACAGGAACTACAACAGTTTCAGTAACACCTACTTTAAACGGATGTCCTGGAACACCTGTAACATTTACAATTACTGTAAATCCTTTACCAACAGTTACATTAGCAAACTTTGCTACAGTTTGTGATACAGATGGAAGCTTCACATTAACAGGAGGTTCACCAGCAGGCGGGACTTATTCAGGAACTGGTGTTACCAATAATAACTTCAATCCTTCAGTTGCAGGCGCTGGAACTTACACAATTACTTACACAGCAACACAAAGCGGATGTAGCAACACTGCTACAAACACGATTCAAGTTGACGCTTGTGCTGGAATTGATGAAGTTTTATCGAATTTAGTTGTTATTTATCCGAACCCAACTGGTGGAATGTTAACAGTAAAAGATATTCCGTTAGATAAAGTAACAGAAATGGAATTAATCGACGCTGCAGGAAGAAAAGTAGGAACTTGGAAATTGACAAATTCAGTTTTCAATGTTGACTTAAGTAATTATGCAAGTGGTTCTTATAATTTAATTTTCACAGGTAAAGATGTTCAATTGTTAAAACGATTGGAGATCAAGAAATAAGTTAAAAACAATTATTTTAAAGAAACGTCATCTATTCAGATGGCGTTTTTTTTGTTAACAAATTATAAAACGGCATTAAAAATTTATTCTTAATTTGGTTTCCTTAACTATTAAATATGAAACTATTTACTTTATTCTCCGCACTAGCTTTTTCATTGATTTTCAGCTCCTTTTCTTCAAATGCCCAACAATGGGTGGAAATGATGAAAGATCCAAATGTAAATTTTTACGAAACACAAGCCGCTTTTAATGCATATTGGCAAAACCGACCTTATGAAAGAGGCAAAGGTTACAAGCAGTTTAAACGTTGGGAACAGAAAATGGCACCTCGAGTTTATCCATCTGGTGATGTAAAAATGGCTTCCAATACCTACAAAAATTATAAACAATGGGAGGACGAACGAGCAGCAGCTGGAATTCCAAAGTCAACAAACGGAACTTGGACAATAATTGGCCCAACGGGAAAACCTTCTGGAGGTGGAGCAGGTCGTGTAAATTTTGTGCGATTTGACCCTACAAATAACAATACAATGTGGGCTGGAACTCCAGATGGAGGTTTATGGAAAACAACAAATGGTGGTACTTCTTGGACAACAAATACCGATCAATTAGCAGTCATTGGTTGTACAGATGTTGCAATTGACCCAACAAATACAAGTATTATGTACTTGGCAACTGGCGATGATTTTGGGACAGATACTTATAGTATTGGCGTATTGAAGTCTACAGATGGTGGTGCAACTTGGAACACAACAGGTTTAACTTGGTCAGTTAATCAAGGTCGAACAATAGGAAAAATATTAATCAATCCTACGAATCCTCAAATTGTAATGGCATTTTCGAGTGCTGGTATTTTTAGAACAACAAACGGTGGTGCTTCTTGGACACAACCTACAGGAACATTTGCTTGTTCAGATGCTGAATATAAACCAGGTGATCCGAATACAGTTTATGCCTGTGGAACTTCATTTAAACGTTCAACAGACGGTGGTTTGAATTGGACAACAGTATCTACGGGACTAACTGGAATTGGAAGATTAGCAATGGCTGTAACTGAAGCAGATCCTAATTATGTTTATTTATTGGCAGCTAGAGCTTCTGATTATGGATTTTTAGGTTTGGTTCGCTCAACTAATAGCGGTGCAGCTTTTACAACTCGTATGGCTTCAACTGCTTCAAACAATATCTTAGGTTGGGATAGTGGTGCTGATTCTGGTGGTCAAGGTTGGTACGATTTAGCAATTGCGGCCTCTCCAACCAATGCGGAAACTGTCTTTACTGGTGGAATAAATATTTGGAAAAGTACGAATGGAGGAACGAATTTCACGAAAACATCAGTTTGGACTTCATCAACATCAACTTATGTTCATGCTGATATTCACGATTTAATTTTCCTTCCGGGAAATGGAACAACAGTTTTTGCAGGATGTGATGGTGGTGTTTTTAAATCAACGAATACAGGAACAGCTTGGTCGGATTTAAGTTCTAATTTACAAATCGCACAACAATATCGAATTTCTATTTCAACATCAAATGCAAACCTCGTTCTAGCTGGACATCAAGATAATGGAACAAATTTAACAACTAACGGAACTTCATGGGCTCAAAAAGTCGGCGGTGATGGAATGGATTGTTATGTTGATAGAACTACAAATACAAATATGATTGCCTCTTTGTACTATGGTGACTACTATCGTTCAACAAACGGCGGAACTTCATTCTCTAATATTACTGACCCAACAGCTGACGGTTCTGAAGAATGGGTAAGTGCAATTCACCAAGACCCAACAACTTCTGCTATTGCCTATGCAGGTGGAAGGCCAAGGTTGTATAAATGCAATAATATATGGGGTTCGGTCACTTGGACAGCTTTAGGAACTCCT
>JBILQY010000205.1:0-5213 GCA_044372955.1 Crocinitomicaceae bacterium
CCATTGCGCCAAGTAACAATCAAGTCATTTATACACTGAAATCAGGTACAAATGCTGTTGCTAAATCAACAAATGGCGGAACAAGTTTTACTGCTGTTTCAACTGGGTTGCCTACGAATGCGATTCCAACTTGGATAGCAATTTCAAATACAGATCCAAATGTTGCTTTTGTAACTTATTCAGGTTATGTAGCTACAGCTAAAATTTACAAAACAACAAATGGCGGAACGTCTTGGACGAATTTATCTACTGGTTTACCTAATGTTCCAGTGAATTGTGTCGTTTATCACAATGGTAACGCAGGAGGTGATGGAATCTACATCGGAACTGATGTTGGTGTTTATTACCGCGACAATTCAATGACTACTTGGGTTGATTTTAGCGCAGGCTTGCCAAATTGTTCAGTAACGGATTTAGAAATTTATTACGCAACAGGAAGATTAAAAGCAGGAACTTTCGGACGTGGAACTTGGGAGAGTGATTTATACTCAAATGTACCTACTTTACCAGTTGCAAGTTTTACTGCAAATAATCAAGTAGTTTGTGCTGGACAATCCGTTCAATTTACAAATACTTCTACAGGAAGTCCAACTTCGTATTCTTGGACATTTGCAGGTGGAACACCAGCAACAAGTACAGCTGCAAACCCGTTGATTTCTTATGCAAGTGCAGGAACTTACGCTGTTTCTTTAACTGTAACCAATGCAAACGGAACAGATACAGAAAATCAAACAACTTATATCACTGTATTAGCAGGTGGTGGCTTAGCGCTTCCATTTACTGAAGGATTTACAGGAACTACTTTTCCACCGACAGGTTGGTCAGTTGTGAATGCAGATGCAGGAGAAACAACTTGGGTACGTTCTCCGACAGTTGGTTTTGCTCCAACTGCTGGAAATTCAATGGCATTTTGGAATTATCTTGTTGATGATACTGGAAATCAAGATGAAATGAGAACTCCTAAATTGGATTTATCAAGCTATTCAGCTGCCCAAATGACCTTTGATGTTGCTTATGCGGCTTATGATGCAACGTACACAGATGGTTTACAAGTTTTGATTTCAACTGATTGTGGTACAACTTGGACTTCATTATATAACAAAACTGGAACAACGGTTGCAACTGGAAATCTACCAACTGCAGCGGCAACAACAGCTTCATTTGTTCCAACAACTGCTCAATGGAGAACAGAAACAATAAATTTGAATACCTACGTTGGAAATGCAGGTGCAATCTTAGCATTTAGAAATTTGGCTGATTATGGTAACAACCTTTACATTGACAATATCAATATAACAGGAACAGGAACACCAGTTGCGCCAACAGCAAGTTTCACTTCAACACCAACAGCTGCAACTTGTACAGGACAAACAGTTCAATATACGAGCACATCAACAGGAACGCCAACAACTTATGCTTGGACTTTCACTGGAGGAACACCTGCAACGAGTTCAGCTCAAAACCCAACAGTAACGTATGCGACAGCTGGAACTTACAATTCTTCTTTAACTGTAACAAACTCAACAGGAAGTAACACTTCAAACCAAACGAATTACATTACTGTTAATGCAACACCAGCTGCACCAACAACAACACCTGCAGACAGATGTGGTACCGGAACAGTAGCACTTGGAGCAACTGCATCGGCAGGAACTTTATCTTGGTTTGCAGCAGCAACTGGAGGAACAGCATTAGGAACAGGGGCTACTTTCACGACTCCTTCTATTTCTACAACTACCACTTATTACGTTTCTTCAACTGCTTCAGGTTGTACTTCAGCAAGAACACCAGTGGTAGCTACAATTAATCCTACACCAACAGTTACAAATCCAGGGAATAAAACAGCTTGTTTTGGAAGTGCAGTTGCTGCGATTTCTTTTGCAGGAAGTAGTACTTCGTCAACTTATGCTTGGACAAACTCGAATACAGGATTAGGTTTAGCAGCTAGTGGAAATGGAAACATTGCTTCATTTACACCAACAACAACTGGAACAACAACGGTAACAGTTACTCCAACATTGAATTCTTGTCTGGGAAATCCTGTAACTTTCACAATCACTGTAAATGCTTTGCCTACAGTTGCTTTAGCTAACTTAAATACGGTTTGCGTTTGCGATACAGATGGAAGTTTTGCGTTATTTGGAGGAACACCAACAGGAGGTTCGTATTCAGGAACTGGAGTTACGAATAACAACTTCAATCCTTCAACAGCTGGAGCAGGAACATACACAATCACGTACACAGCTACTCAAAATGGATGTAGTAACACTGCTACAAACACGATTCAAGTTGAAGCTTGTGCTGGAATTGATGAAGTGTTGTCAAATCTAGTTGTTATCTATCCTAACCCAACTGGTGGAATGTTGACAGTTAAAGATATTCCTTTAGATAAAGTAACAGAAATGGAATTAATTGACGCTGCAGGAAGAAAAGTAGGAACTTGGAAATTGACAAATTCAGTTTTCAATGTGGATTTAAGTAATTATGCAAATGGTTCTTACAATTTAATTTTCACTGGAAAAGATGTTCAATTGTTAAAACGATTGGAGATCAAGAAATAGTTAACACTAAAAATTTTGAAAGCGTCATTGAGTAATCGGTGGCGCTTTTTTGTTGAATGAAAAATCTAAATCAATGTAAAAAATCTATTTTTCACGAAACTAACAGATTATGAATTTCTTACTTTTTGCTTACGAACTGAAACTGTTAATTTCTAAAAAGTTACCCTTTTAAGCAATCCCGTTGTATCACAATTCTATCTTGAGAAAACAAATCAAGAAATAGGCTACCTACTCCTCTTCTAATCTTTTAATGTCAGCGATAAGCGTAGTAACTTCTTTTGGATTAGTACCATCATAATACCCTCTAATTCTTCCTTGTCCGTCCACTAACACAAAGTTATTGGTATGGATAAAATCGCTTCCAGCATCACCTAGATTTTGTGCCTCAGCAGGTTTTAGTACAAAGAACGATTTGCGCGCCAAACCGTATAAATCTTCTTTTTTTCCAGTTAAGAAATGCCATTGACCTTTGACATAATTGTGGGAAGTGGCGTAGCGTTTCATTTGTGCAACTGTATCCACATCGGGGTCGACTGTAAAACTTAAAATCTTCACATTACCATTGCCTTTTATCGCTTTCTGAACACGTTGCATTTGCTTGTTCATTATCGGACAAATACTTTTACAAGTAGTGAAAAAATATTCAGCAACGTAAATTTTTCCTTTCACATCTTTTTCTGAAATCGTTTGATTGTCTTGATTTTGGAAAGAAAATTTACCAACTTTATGTCCTTGACCAACGCGCAATAGTTCTGGGTCAACCATTTCTTCTTGTACGTCAATTGGATTGATAACTGGCAAAACAGCTTCTGGTTGTTGATTCATAATGTAATAACCAAGTGGGACGCAAACGGCAAATAATAAAGCCAAAAAACCGATTCTCTTCATAATTTATTTTTTCAAAAGTGTTGCAATTGCTGTTTCAACAATCGATAGGCGTTGCTGTTCATTACCTTCAACGACGACAAAGTTTTGCTTTTTTTCAAGTAGAAAACTATGATATAAGTCAAATAATTCGTCTCGATTTTCTGGATTTTCACGCAAAACATCAAATTCCCACGGAATGTCTGGCTTGCAAAGAAATAATAGGTCGAATTGTTGTGACTCAAAAAGATTGCGGATTTTATCAGAAATGTTCCCAAATTTATAGTGTGACCAAATACATATTACTGTCATTTCGGTGTCGGCAACTAAAAAATCAGTTTCGATATTCCATAAGTTCATTTGCCCTTCAGCGATCACATCTAAATCTCTTTGCGTATAAGTTGGATTACTTTCTAAGTAAACGCGCGCAAATTCTTCTACATAATCTCCTTTGAAATTAGAGGCAATTATTTTGGCAAGTGTCGTTTTTCCACTTGATTCTGGACCTGTAAAAGCTATCTTAATTCGTTTGTTCACTTTTCCATTTTTTGAGCCACAAAATAAATCCAAAAACCGCCATCAACGTATTGACAGCAAAGAGAGCAACAGTTAAATGCAATCCTTGTTCTAACCACAAATACATAGAAAGTAAATTTAGAACAATCCAATACAACCAATTTTCAAGGATTGATTTAGTGGTGAGATAAGTTGCCAAAATTGCAAACGCTGATATAAATGCATCTAAATACGGTAGTTTTTGATCCGTTTTTGAAAAAACAAAACCTAGCGTTAAAGCCAAGAATATCGTTGGAATCCCGACTAAAAGGTGTTTTTGTAGCGACCATATTTTAAGTTTCGTTTCGGCGCTTTTTCCCCAATTGATAAAGCCAAAAATTCCAAGTATAACGTACACAAATTGCAATCCTGCCTGAAGATAAAACGCACCAAAGAACGCCAAATAAACATATATCGCTGAACTAAGGATTCCGAAAATCCAGGCGATTCTTTGAGAAAAAGAAATGAGAATTAGGTAAGCGAAGCCTAAAATTACTGCACTTAATTCTGTTACATCCAAGATTAGTACAATAATTGTTTTTTAGCTGAATTTTTCCAACCTACTTGACTTTCGTAGTCCACGAAAAAAATTTTTATATCAGCTTGTGATTCGTAATCGACGAAGAAAATTTTCTTTTTCGCTTGACTCTCATAATCCGTAAAGAACCATTTTCCGTCATTATTTCCTGCTTGACTTTCGTATTTAACTTTATAGACTTTAAGGTCTGCTTGGCTTTCATATTTTACTACAAAAACTTTCACATCTGCTTGACTTTCGTATTTAACAGAGAATACTTTTTGAGCCTTTATAGAAGTTGCAGCTAGTGATAATAAAGAGATTAAAACTATTTTTTTCATTGGAATTGATTTGAACTCAAAAGTAGGAAATAAAGTTAATTTTTCGATACGAATGAAACTAGAATGATGGAATTAAAACAATCAATTATCTGGGAATGAATCTTAATCTTGAAAAACTTTAACTAAATCTACTTTAAGACTTGGGAACATTATTGATTGCGCCTCTAATACATCATCGTTAACATTGAAAACACCAGCAGATACAAATTTCCCATCTATTTTGGTGAATATTTCCAAACTTTTAGAGTCAGGGTTCACAATCCAATATTCTTGAACTCCATTTTCTTCATACAAGCTAAACTTCTCATTGTAGTCCTTTTTCATCGTGCTATCAGAGGTGATTTCAACAACCAAATCAGGAGCATCAATCGCACC
>JBILQY010000174.1:0-5647 GCA_044372955.1 Crocinitomicaceae bacterium
TACCTAAATAAATACCTTTTATTAAAGACCAATTCAATGTATCTGTTGGAATATAATTACAATCGATTCCATTACTTAAAACTATTCTATCATAGTTGTTTTGTAAAATTGAGTCAACTGAAAATCTTACTTGTAAACAATTTGTTGAAAGAGATTGAAGAGCGATACCTTTTACTACGTAAAAACTAGTACAATATTTTTTTTGTTTCAAAGTATTATTTAAAGAAACCTCAATATACTCTCTTCCTCCTGTAATATTAGGATGAAAGCAAACACCAGCCCCAGCATATCCAGATCCAGTTTTTGGGTTTTGAAAACCTAATCGATTTTTTGGTACTGAACCATTACATTCATGAAAAAAATCGGTACTACTACCTCCACAATTATATGGTTCAGGTTGTGCAGGTGAAAACCATGGAGTAGCTCTACAAATTTTTCCAATACCTTCATAGTTTGGCAAAATGGGTTGAGGGCAACTATCGTAGTACTCAAAGCTAGGGTTGGGAACAAGATTAACTGGTTGTGCAACGCACAACCAATTAAAAACTATAAAAAAAAGAAAACAGATAATTTTCCTCATTATTTATTTAACTATTAATTTTTTGACTAATTTTTGATTGCCATTGATGGTTAATTCGAAGAAGTATACTCCCTTAGCATACTTTTGGATATCCAAAGAGCCTTCATCTGTTGAGTAATCAGCAGACCAAGTTTGAATTTCTTTTCCACTAATATCTATTATAGAAATAGTTCCTTTATCCTCTTCTTTCAATGGCAAGAAGTAACTGAAAAAATCACTACTAGGATTTGGATAAATTCTCAAATCAGAGTTTTCATTTGATGTATTGATTTGAGCAGATTTTGCGGAATAAGTTTCTGTATCAATTATCATAAGACCAAGTAAAACACGCGCTGTATAAACTGCATTCCCTGCAACTCTAGGGCTTTGTTTCGCATTAAACACCAATGAACCTGCATTCATAATTGTAGATTATCAAGTAAATATAAACGAAAGATTTGAAAAAGCTGTTTTAGTTCTTTTTAAAGTTGACTATTAAACCGAAAGTTGAAACTCAATTTCTTACATTATTAACCCCCAAAATCAAAGTAATTATTACTTTTAGAAAATGAATTTACAACTAGCAAAACCCCTTTGTGTATTTGATTTGGAAACAACAGGACTTCAAATCAACACAGACCGAATCGTTCAAATTGCGATTATAAAATTAGATCCATCTGGAGAGCGCACCGAATTGAATCAATTGATTAATCCTGAAATGGTTATTCCGCAAGAAGTGGTTGCCATTCATGGTGTAAGCGACGAAATGGTGAAAGACAAACCAACTTTTAGTCAGTTTGCGGCAACTTTGATGGAATTTATTGGCGATGCGGATTTAGCGGGCTACAACTCTAATAAATTTGACATTCCCGTTTTGGCTGAAGAGTTTTTGCGAGTTGGAATTAGCTTTGATTTTTCCTTTCGTAAATTTATTGATATTCAGAATATTTTCCACAAAATGGAACAACGCACCCTTGCCGCTGCTTACAAATTCTACTGCGGACAAGATATGAAAAACGCCCACGACGCTTTGTACGACACACAAGCAACCTTGGATGTTTTTCTCGCACAATTGGAACGCTACAAAGAAACACCTGAACTGAAAAGTAAAACGGACGTGACGAGTTTAGCCGATTTTTCACGCGCAGGAAACTTTGAATTGATAGACTTAGCTGGTCGTTTGGCACGCAACGAAAAAGGCGAAGCGATGTACAATTTTGGCAAGCACAAAGGAAAAACCATTAAAGAAGTGAATAAAGTTGAACCTGGTTATTTTGGTTGGATGACCTCCGATCAAACAGATTTTCCACGTTATACCAAAGAATGTTTACGCCGCGAAATGGATAAATTGAAGGAAGCTGAGAAAAAAGACACGCCCATTACCGAAAATAGTTTAGAAAGTTTAAAAAATAAATTCAATACCAAATGAAGATAATTTGCATCGGAAGAAATTATGCTGAACACGCGAAAGAAATGAAAAGCGCTGTTCCAACGGAGCCAATCTTTTTTATGAAACCAGATGTTGCCTTATTGAAAGAAGGTGATTTTTACTATCCAAATTTCACAAAAGATTTACACTTTGAATGCGAGATTGTAGTGAAAATCGACAAAGTGGGTAAAAATATCGAAGAGAAATTTGCTTCCAAATACTACTCTGAAATCACTTTAGGAATTGATTTTACAGCAAGAGATTTACAAAGTCAATGCAAAGAAAAAGGCTTGCCTTGGGAAAAAGCAAAAGCATTCGACAACAGCGCACCGATTTCATCGAAATGGATAAAAATTGCTGAACTAGATTTTGAAAAAACGGAATTTATATTCTCGCAAAATGGAGAAGTTCGCCAAGTTGGTAAAACCACAGAAATGCTTTTTTCGATTGACCAGTTGATAGCTTATGTTTCTCAATTCGTTACTTTAAAAACGGGCGATTTAATTTACACAGGCACACCTTCAGGCGTTGGTCCAGTTGCGATTGGCGATGTATTGACTGCAACGTTGAATGGGGAAAAGATGTTTGAGTTTAAGGTGAAATAACTAAAAGTGATTTTTGATGCTTGATTCTTGGTTTTTGATTAGGGATTTTGGGTCGGAGTAACTAATTTTAAATCTTTACTCGAAGAAGTCTAAAAATAATTTTGACGCTTAATGCTTGATGTTTGATTTTTGATTAGAACAGTCTCCAGAAGGAGGATGACAATTTAAAAACCAAAGCTGAATAAATAGATTTTTGATTCCACCTCAATTTTACATTTTCAACTCTCAACTCTAAATTCTCAGTTTTCAACTTCATTTTACATTTTCAATTCTAAATTTTCAATTCTAAATTCCCTATCTTTGGCATCCTTTTTGTCAAAACTTTTGTTCAAATTTTAAATTTCTAAAAAACCGATTATGAAGACTTTACTTGCATTTTTCTTACTCATTAATCTTTCATTTTTTGCTCAAAAAACGATGAATGTGGATTTAACAATCACTTACAAAGGTGCTCCTTTATGTTATTGGGATGTAACTTTAAAGCATGGTGATGTGGCGATTTCAAAAGGAAAAACAGATGATCAAGGGAATGTAAAATTCAGTAATGTTGGTTTGCTTTCTTTGAGTGTGGATGCAAGTGGAATCAAGAAAACAAATAATGGAGAAAAGAAATGGGATGTTAAAGGATACATTCAATTGAACGATCAAGGTGTTGGAAAATTTGACTTTGAACCACTCGTTAAAGATGCAGGAATGCCAGTTTCAATGTTAGAAGCTGCTTGGGGATTGACATTAGCTGATTGTGCGAAAGGAAATACAAGTTCTTCTTCGAGTAATTCAAGCTCAAGTACTCCAGCAAAATCAGAATCATCAACAAGCACATCGGCTCCAAAAGAAGAAGAAAAAGAGGAATCTGCTGCTGATATTGCGAAATCTACTGCAGAAACACTTCAGAGTACCAAAGCAATGCAAGAGAGTAAAGTCAGTAATTTGACTTCTAAAATTGCAAAGAAAACAACAGAACGTTCGAAATATACCGCTTTCACGAAAGAACATTCAGCCTTGAGTTATGAAATCAAAGATTTGGAATTGGATAAAGAATTAACACAAGTGAAACTCGACAAAACGAATGCTATGATTGCCAAAGGAAATATGCCTTTGAACAAAAGTGAACGCGAAACTTTCAATCAACGTGAGGATGCTATTAAAGAAAGTCAATCGAAATTAGAGCAAAGTAAAAAAGCAGGAATTCTTTTCGATGGCGTAAATTATGAAACGAAAAAAGAAACGATTCAAACAGCAACAGTTTCAACGCCAGTAAATACTTCCCCGTCGACTGAAAAGAAATCAGAAACAATGGAATCAAAAGAAGTAAAAGAAACCAAAGAGGAATCTTTAAAAGCATCTGAAACTGAAACTAAGCCTGAAAAAGAAAAAGGAATTCAGCTATTAAATACAAGTGATTTAGCTGCTATGAGCGTAATCAATTTGAAGAAATTGAAATTAGATCAAAATTCGAAAATAGCATCTAGAAAACTTAACTTAAAAGCCAAATCAACAATGAGCCCATCTCAGATTGAACAATACGAAAAAGACATTAAAGTGTTGGAAGAAAATATTATATTGTTGGATATTGAGATTACGAAAAGAGGATAGTTTTAATAATTTTGAATTCTTAATTTTTAATGAGGTTTTGGGGCGAAGTTATTTTCTTGTAAATCTTTATTCGAAGGAGTTTAATCAGATTATTGATGCTTGATTTTTGATTAGGATTTAGGTTCGAAGGAAATCATAGTAAAATCGTTTTTCGAAGTAGAATTTGGTTTCCTCCTTTGAAGTCTGACGACTCTGACGAGTATCAGACTCCGTCAGAGGAGGACGGAAGGAGGATGACAATTTAAAACCAAAGCTGAGTAAATGGATTTTTGATTTAGCCTTAATTTTACTCCGCCAAGGCGAATTCACTTTCAATTCTACACTTTCAATTCTACATTCTTAATTTTGCATTCTAAATTCTCAACTAAATCCCAAGCTCTCTCTCCCAGTAATCATTGAGTAGAACAACCAACTTTCTTGACATATTGTTGAAGAAACGTTTCGTTCGGTAACCACCAATCCAATTAATTCCACGGATGGCATTGGTCACAAAGATTTCGTCAGCTGCGAGTAAATTTTGTGGTAAAATCGTACATTCATAGACTTTAATTCCATTGGCAATCGCTAAATTGATGATTTGCATACGCATTGTTCCAGCCAAACAACCTTCATCTAATCCGGGAGTGTAAAGCACACCATTGCTCACTATAAAGATATTGCAACACGAAGTTTCAAGAATATTCCCTTTGTCATTGGCTAGAAACAAATCGTCTAATCCTTTTTCTTTCGCAGCAATGGCCGCCATCACATACACCAATCCAGCTTTCGTTTTGTAGTTTGATAAGAAGTTTTTTTGGATTTTTATATCTTGATAAATGTCAACTTCTAGTCCTTTGGCATTTAATTCAAAATGACTTACTTCATAGGGATACACTTCAATGTAAAAGGTACATTCATTTGAATCCGGAAGATACGCTCCTCCTGTTGCGCGATCCAACGACATGCGACAGCGACCACCGTCTGTAATATTCGACATGCGAAGTAATTCGATGATTTTTTCCTCAAAAAACGATGTTGTGAAAAAAGAAGGAGTTCGCATCTTTATCACTTTCGCACCTTCTAACATTCGTTTCACGTGATTGGCTACGTTCAAAGGTCTGCCATTCATTACTCGGATGCTTTCGAAAACACCATCACCGTATAAATGACCTCTATTTCCAGGGTGAATTGTAGGCGCATCTGCCGTTAAAATTGTACCGTTGTTGTTGACGTAAAGTGTTGCCATAGTCTAAAAAATCGCTTGAAAAAATTCCAATCCTTTATTGGGATTTAATAATAAAACAAAGAAAATTCCAAATAAAGCTCCGCCAATATGCGCATCGTGAGCAATGTTGGTAGTTCCTCTTTTCATCGCAAAATATTCAAATGCCAAGTAAATTGGACCAAAGATATATGCTGGAATTGGAACTGGAATAAAAAACAAAAATAAATCCATAGTAGGGTTCCAAAAAATAGCTG
>JBILQY010000179.1:0-5589 GCA_044372955.1 Crocinitomicaceae bacterium
GCAGAGGTCTGCGGTACGCATTTTAATTATAATCTGCGTTTTATCAATGCAATAATCCATCATACAGCCTTTCGGTTCTTTGTGAAGACTACTAATAATTTCTGTTTGGTTTTTATACATCAAACTGCGCAAAAGCCAAGATACAATCTCGTATGCCACAGGAAATCGAGTATCAATACTTCTTCCTAAGTACCAATCCCAATCATTCGTCTGCACAAAATAATTCTTCTTTGTTGAATCAACACAACCGAACCAATTGTTTTCATTAGGAACATCATTTAGTAAAATAACGTGGTCACAGTCATCAATAAAGTAATCTCTTCTGTAATTTTTACAAACGTTAAATAATTCTTCCCAAGTAATTGTATTTCTTTTGTGGGGAAAAGAAATTTCTTCATCGGATGCACATATACTATTTCTCGCATAAGACACTGGAAAAGGTTTTTGAGTTTCAAATTCTTTCTTTGTATCATAAATTTCTTCTTGCATAGCAGCAGGAATCACTATTGGTTCAGAAGGTACGAATTCAATACTTCCTCGGTTTTTACGTAGAATATTAAGCACATTGTTAAAATCTTCAATGTTATAATTTTTAGAGCGAATTAAATGTACCTTCATGAGTCCAATGTATTTTTAGTTGTTTCTTCTGTCTTTCGTTTTAAAGATATCAAAAATATCTCGTTTTAGATTGCCCACAGATTTTTCTTGTGCATACGTTCGAATCGAATCACTCACGTCATCCATCATTCCACTATATTCTGATTTACTAAAATTCATCACATTTTCTCTTCGAATATTAAGCATTTGTGAAGTGTGAATGGCATCAAAATCAGCACCTAAAAAGCTAAAAGTCCATTTTCCAGTTTCGTCCAATTGTTTAATCAGATTCGCGATATCATGATAGGAGTAGAGCCTAGATGAATTTTCATGACCATCCGTAATAATGACTAAAACGATTGAAATTTTATCCTCAGCAATCTCAGCTCCAAATTTGTTTTTAATAGAATAAATGGATTTTCCGATTGCGTCCAATAAAGCAGTTGTGCCACTTGGAACATAATTCTGAATGGACAAAGGTTGAATTAAATCAACTTGACCGTATTGAATCCGATCTTGAACTTCATTATTGAAAAAAGTTAGTGAGCAAAGAAATTCTTGTTCTGGAAGTTCCTTTTTTAACTGTTGAATGGTATTCAATTGCGTATTGAAACCTGCGATGGTCTGATTTTCTAATCCAGCCATTGAACCACTTTGATCGACAATAAAGTGGTAGAGTGTTGTTTTGTTTGTCATGATACTTGTTTTTAATTGTTTGACAAATATTTCTTCTTTTATTTCTAATTATTGAATTCTTGCAAGCTTGCAAAGAATGAATTGAAAGGACCAAAGCCCTGACCTTTGCATTGAAAATCACCAATGGATAAACTAACTATAAATGCCCATGCAAAAAAGAACAAAACGTATTTTAACCTTTTACTCCGATCAGCAAGTTTGTTTTGATAACATCCAAAATGCTTCATTTTCTAAATCACCACTCAAACCATATTTATTGATGCAACGCATAAAATCAAAAGGACTGAATAAGTTTTTTCTTCGTCACTCGGATTTTAAACCTTTCGAGCAGGACGATTTTAAAATAGCCCATACTGAAACTTATGTCAATAATTTTTTTCAAGGTGAAGGCAATTATCTTTCAAATTCTCTTCCGTGGTCTAAAAACTTGGTTCATAGTGTCCGTTTTACCAATGCAGCTTTATATGAAGCAAAAAAGCACAGTATTCTTCATCCAGAGACCGTTTGTTTTGCACCTGTTTCGGGAATGCATCATGCTCAACCCAATCGAGGAAGTGGCTTTTGTACTTTTTCTGGTCAAGTCATTTCTGCGGTTAAACTTTACAACGAACTCGGCGTCAGTGGTGCTTATTTTGATCTAGACGGCCATTTTGGAAATAGTATAGAGGATAGTAGGGGATTTAATCCGATTCTAAATCAAGCAATTCCAATTGGTTGTAATGTGAATCCTTTTGGTCAAAACGAATTATATATTGAATCGTTTAAAGAAGGATTGAAACATGTTGGTAATCTCATAAAAGCAGGAAAAATACACTATGTGGTTTTTGCGCATGGCGCTGATTCACATATAGACGATGACATCGGTGGTGGTTGCGACACGAAACATTGGTTAATGTGTGCAACCTTGTTTTCAGAATGGGTGAATGAAATTTCAAGTGATATTGGAAAACCATTACCTGTAACATTAGCATTATTTGGTGGTTATCGCTCTGATAATTATGAAGTTGTACTTGATTTACATTTAAAATCACTTTTGGAATGTTCTAGAACCATTTGCAAAAATGAAATTATAGACAACATCCTTATTCCAAGAAAAATAATCAAACGTTCTTGGGATTATAATGATGAGGTTGCTTAACTAAAATTCAAGTATTAATCACTTTTTATGCTTATCCGTTACTTTTCCCAATGAATTTGTAATTGACTATAAACCAGTGCTTTTTTCGAATATAACCTTCGAAAATGTTTAACGATTTGTTATTTTTCAACAATGGCAAAGTTAGAATGTTGGATCCGCTGTGTCGGATAGTTATTGTTTTCAAAAGTTTCCTCACTTCACTCGGAAGGACTTACATTTAGAGAGGTTTGCGAAAATGCGAAGCATTTTCGCCTTCTTTCCCAGCCCAAAAGTCCTTCCGAACAGGGTGAGGAAACTTTTTAGTTGTCATTTCAAACAAATCAGGGCAGCGCTAGCAGAACGTAGTTAAATTCAGTTTGAGTACGTTTCAGGTTTATTTTGGGAAACAAACGGATATGCATTTCACTTTTTTTTTAATTCAGAGGTAAAACATTTTTTATTTCATAGTTTTCAATTTATGGATTAATTACAGAGTTCAAATTTTTCAATAGATTCGACTACTTTTTTCGGTATTCGAATTTCAGTTATTTTTCCTTTTTTCAATTGAAAAGCAAATTGTAAGACTTCTTCTTTTAGGAATTCTCTCGGTGGATCACCAAATTTATAGTCTGAAATATCGGGAAAGACGAAAAGATCAGAATCGATGAATCTTATTTCAAGAACATGTTGACCTGGAAAATTATCTAAACTATAACCTCGTTTAATTTCGGTCCATAGTATTTTTTTACTCTTCTTCGGGTCGCTTACAAGTAATTTGTAGAAATAAGCAATAGCATTCGTTTTATTCAGTTTATTAAAAAAAATCCCTCTTTCATCTAATAATTCTTCAATTTCAAAAACGTTCTTCATTATAAAAGCGAACTGAAATTCTTTTAATACTTTGTTGTTTTTCTTTTTTTCTTCAAGTGAAATTTTTGAAAGGTTTTGTAGCATGTTTTTTATTTACAATTTCATACTCAAAAGACAAAGAATATACCATTATAAAAAATGTTGTTTTTAGACTTATTCCAATAAAATAATATGTCAAAAAATGAAAAAATAAGAAATTTTTGACGTGTGATTGGCTCAAAAAGGTTGCAGAAATATTTTTTTTAATTTTTGCTATTCATTTTCTTAGTCCATTAAAAATCTTATTGTGTCCACAATCGTAACAGTAAAATATTTAAATATTGAAAACTAAGAATTTATTCGAAGTGAGAACTATTTAATGATTGATAGCGAACAATCTTCGGCCTTGAATTTCTTGGTTTTAGCTACTGAACTGAAACTGGTAATTTTTAAAATTTCTGCAAGAACATTTTTATAAAATTTAAGTTTCAGAAAGGAGTTAAAATTGTTCGCTACGAGTTGTAAATATTTGGATATCAATAATTTGCGAACAAAAATAAATTCAAAGCCTTGATTTTTTGATTCTTTTTCATCAAGGAAAAAGAATGGAAAAAGAAAATATTAGCTCAATGTGGGACTTTCATTAGGATTATAATTTTAAATATTGGAGGTAAGAAATCGCATACGCATAAATCTTAGCTAAATTCTACGTTCTTACTTTACATTCTTTTTTCTACCACGAATTAAGGACATTTACATGCCCAACAAATCTTCTATAATCCTCGTTCTTATTGAGTTTAATTGTAATTACCCATGTATATGTTCCATCTTGAACCTGCTTAACAGGCTTTATAGGTCCAGGTCCAGTTAGGGTGGCATCCCAACCAATTTCTGAATTATAGGATTCAAAAACTATTTGTCCCCAACGATTGAAGATTTTGAGATGGTACGTATCTTTTAAGAATGCTTCACCAATTACAGGTAAAAACACATCATTTACACCATCTGCATTTACTGTTATAGTGTTTGGGACGTAGATTAGAACGTCATTTGCAACACTTATCGTTACTCGTGTACTGTCATAACAACCTGCTATACTATATGCATAAAGGGTTACAACAAATTCACCGATAGAATTGTAATTATGTATAGGGTTCGTTGCAACACTCGTGTCACCATCTCCAAAATCCCAAAAGTAAGTATCGGCAAATGAAGAGCTATTGGTGAATATAACTTGTGAGTCATCTACTAAAAAGTTAACGTCATTGGTGCTAAAACTTGCAATTGGCTGTTCATAAACACAAACCATATCTTGCTGTGTTTGAGAAATAGCGCAACCATTTGCTGCTGTTACAATTAATGAAACATCGTAACATCCAGTATTTGCATATTGATGGTCAACAGCTCCAGATTGATTAGAGGATTGTCCATCATCAAAATACCAAGTTAATGATGTATTTGGGGTATTTAAAGTATCGGTAAATGTTACATCTAACACTTCACAACCGACAGCTATGTCAACATTAAATCCAATTGGTGGACTTTCTAAAATAGTGATTAAACTATCCAGACTATCAACACAACCTGTCACGTTATTAGTAGCAGTTAAAACTACATTGTAAGTGCCAAAGTTTGCATAAATATGCGATGGATTTTGTAACGTTGAATTTGCACCATCACCAAAATTCCAAGAATAGCTATTGTTTCCTAAGGTGTTGTTTTGGAAATTAACGGGAGTTAAATTACAAGGTGGAGGATTTGAAACAATAAACTGAACATTTGGCAAAGGATTTACGGTTACTGGTAAGGTGGCACTAGAAAAACATCCGTATTGCGTACTTGTGAGGTTAATGTTATAGTTTACAATTTGCGCTAAACTCGTTCCGTTAAGTAATAAATCATTTATGAAAGATGAATTTTGAACAGTTGCGAATGTTTCTCCTGAAACCAAATTATTATTGACCGCCTGCCAAGTGAATGTAGCAGGAATACTTGATGTTAGGTTTGTATTTACAAGCTGATTTGAACAAATTTGAACTGCGGAATTGGTCAGATTTGCTGATGGATTTACCGTTATTGTAAAGTTTTCAGTATTGCCAGTACACGTAACACCTCCATTTGTAAATGAACTGACAACTGCCAACGTTGAAACTACAGGAAGAGTTGTTGCATTAATTGCAGTAAAGGAATTGATATTTCCAGTACCATTATTTACAAGTCCTATTGAATTAGTACTGTTCGTCCAAGTGTAAACAGTTCCATTTACATTGCCTGTAAAAATGATTGCAGCTGTTGTAGTGCTGTTACATACGACTTGGTCAGAAGGATCA
>JBILQY010000180.1:0-5588 GCA_044372955.1 Crocinitomicaceae bacterium
AACCTGATTTCTTTACGCCGCAATTTATTAAAGACGCTGCTTTGGAAGCGATGAATAATAATTTCACGATGTACACGCCGGTTCCAGGCTATGATGATTTGCGCGAAAGTATTTCTTTAAAGTTTAAAAGAGATAACAACTTAGATTACGCTAAAAATCAAATCGTTGTGTCAACTGGAGCAAAACAGTCGATTGCAAACGTCGTTTTAAGCTTGATTAATGAAGGGGACGAGGTTATTATTCCTGCTCCATACTGGGTTTCTTACTTAGAAATCGTTAAAGTGGCAGAAGGAGTTCCTGTTGTAATCAATGCTGGTATCGAAAATGAATTTAAAATCACAGGTGCACAATTAGAAGCAGCAATTACGCCAAAAACAAAATTGTTTATGTTTTCAACACCTTGTAATCCAACTGGTTCTGTTTACAGTAAAGAAGAATTACAAGACTTAGCAAACGTGCTTAAAAAATACCCACATATCGTTGCTTTAAGTGACGAAATATATGAGCATATCAATTTCGTAGGAAAACACGAGAGTTTAGCTCAGTTTCCTGAAATTTATAACCAAGTTGTAACCGTAAATGGTGTTTCAAAAGCGTGGGCAATGACAGGCTGGAGACTAGGTTACATTGGCGCTCCAAAAGAAATTGCAGACGCTTGCGATAAAGTGCAAGGTCAATTTACGTCGGCAACGTGTTCAATAACTCAAAAAGCAGCGATTGCAGCAATGAAGGCAGATCCTGCTGTTTTATCAGATATGATTGCAGCTTTCAAAAGCAGAAGAGAATTAGTGTTGAACGCTTTGAACCAAATGCCAGGTGTTATCACGAATAATCCAGAAGGTGCATTCTACGTTTTTCCAGATATTTCTTCGTTTTTCGGTAAAAAATACGGCAACTATACCATTAACACAGCTGAGGATTTATGTATGTATTTATTGGATGAATCGCTTGTTGCATTGGTAAGTGGTGAAGCTTTTGGCGATGCAAATTGTTTCCGAATTTCGTATGCTGCATCGGAAGAAACATTAACAGAAGCGATGAGAAGAATTGCTGAAGGACTTGCAAAATTGAGCTAGTGAGTTACGAGCAATTATTTTCAAAATTCAATGATTTACGCATCCTTGTGATAGGTGACGTAATGGTGGATGCTTATATTTTAGGTAAAGTTAATCGTATAAGTCCAGAAGCACCTGTGCCAGTAGTTTCTTTTGAACAAGAGGAAAAACGAATTGGCGGTGCTGGAAATGTAGCTTTGAATTTAGTGGCTTTGGGCGCAAAACCAATTGTTTGTTCAGTAATTGGCGACGACGAGCAAGGACACGATTTGAAAGCGATTTTTGTCGAAAAAGGCATTTCTTCGCAAGGAATTATTGTTTCCAACGATAGAAAAACAACAGTAAAAACAAGAGTTGTTGCCAATAAACAACAATTATTGCGCATCGATTCTGAAACAACGAGTCCAATAAATGAAGCGGAAGAAAATGCTTTATTGCTTCAGATTCAACAATTGATTGAAAACGGAATTGACGGAATTATCTTTGAAGATTACAACAAAGGCGTTCTAACAGAAAACTTTATTCAACAAGTGATTGCATTGGCAAAAACGGCAGGAATTCCAACAACCGTTGATCCAAAACGAGATAATTTCCTTGCTTATCAAGGAGTTACTTTATTTAAACCGAATTTAAAGGAATTAAAAGAAGGGTTGAATCTTGCTTTTGATTTCAAAACAGAGAAAGAAAAATTCGAGCAAGCGGTTGCCGTTTTAGAAGAAAAGTTAAAAAATACAGTCTCTTTCATAACATTATCCGAGTTTGGAGTGTTTATCAAAGAAGGAAATCAACAACACTACATTGCTGCACATTTACGCAACATTGCAGACGTTTCTGGTGCTGGAGATACCGTTATTGCAGTTGCAACGCTTTGTTTGATAGCTGGCGCTTCGATTGCTGACATCGCTGGAATTTCAAATGTAGCAGGAGGTTTGGTTTGCGAAAAGCCGGGTGTAGTAAGTATTTCGAAAGAAGAATTAATAAAAGAATGGAGAAGAATTTCTTCCAACTAAAGTCATAAAATGTCAAATAAAGTAGTAAAACCGTACAATTCAGATCGCTCTAAGAAAGAGGAAGTTGCTGAAATGTTCAATAATATTTCAGGAAGATACGATTTTTTAAATCACTTTCTTTCTTTGGGAATCGACCATTTGTGGCGAGCGCGTGCTGTGAAAGAATTGCGTGAAATCAATCCGAAAAGAATTCTTGACATCGCAACTGGAACAGGAGATTTTGCTATTGCTAACCTTAAATTGAAACCTGAAGAAGTAGTTGGAATCGACATTTCAGCGGGAATGTTGGAGGTTGGAAAAGAAAAAATGAAGAAGAAAAAAGTAGATCACATCGTTTCTATGCAATTGGGCGATTCTGAGGATTTACCTTTTGATGACAATTATTTTGATGGATTAACTGTTGGTTTTGGCGTGCGTAACTTCGAGAATCTTGAAAAAGGTTTAGCAGAAATGCTTCGCGTTATTCGTCCGGGAGGAAAAGCAATTATTCTAGAGTTTTCGAAGCCTAAAATGTTTCCAATCAAACAAGCTTTTGGTTTTTACTCAAAATATTTCATTCCATTTTTTGGAAAACGCATTTCTAAAGACGAAAAAGCCTATGCTTATTTACCTGAATCAGTTGCTGCATTTCCTGAAGGTAAAGACTTTGAGAATGTGTTGGAGAAATTGAATTACAAAAACATCAAATCAATTCCTGTTTCTGGTGGAATTGCTACAATTTACGTCGGAACAAAATAATCTTGCAACAAAGTCGTATCTATTGCGTTCTTAGCTCAATGAATAACCGTTTTTTACTTCTTGTTTTTTTGATTTCATTTGCTTCTTTCGGACAGCGATTCAAGCAAGAGCGCTACAAAAACTTTGATAAGCGCCTTTTTCATTTTGGATTCATGTTGGGTTTTAATAGTGCTGATTTTACTGTTTATCAAGAGATTAACGCTTATAATCAATATGGAATTGTAAGCCTTACAAGTAAATCTACTCCTGGTGGACAAATTGGAATGTTGGCAACAATGAAATTAGGAACGCCTGTTTTACGTTTGCGTTTTATTCCAACTTTGTCGTTTCAAGAACGCGTTTTAAGTTACCAAAGTTTGGATAGCTTTAATTTTAAAAAAGGAGTAGGAGAGGAGCGTGTTAATTCAACGAATTTAGATTTCCCACTCATGCTTCAATTTCGGACGAAGCGCTTTAATAATTTCACAGCTTATACTTTACTTGGAGCGCAGTATTCCATTGATTTACAGTCACAAGAGAAGGCATCACAAAATTACATCGATCCATTTGTGAAGATTAAACGCAATGATTTTCAAGGTCAAATTGGTGGTGGAGTAGAGTTTTTTGCTCCGTTTTTCAAGGTTGGATTTGAATTAAAATATTCCCACGGTTTTAAAAGTAGTTTTGTTCAAGATAATACTCCCGTTTCCAATCCGATCAACCAACTTTACAACAAAGTTTGGTGGTTTTCCATAATTTTTGAAGGATAATGCAAGATATTCAATTTCAATGTTCTCCCGAAGAAGCGAAGGATGAAGCATTTTTACTTTCCAAAATTAAAGAACTAGGGAATGTTTCGCCAAAAAGTACCATTTGTTATCGTTGGAAAAAACGAAGTATTGACGCTCGAAAAGTTCAAATTAAAATCAATTGCACGCTTACTTTTTCTGAAAACAAAGCTTTAGATAATAGACTACAATATTTTGATTTTAAAGAAGTTGTAAACTCATCAAAAATTATTCATATCATTGGAGGTGGACCCGCTGGAATGTTTGCAGCTTTACGCGCTTTAGAATTAGGATTGAAACCTGTAATTTTTGAACGAGGCAAAGATGTGCGTAACAGACGTCGCGATTTAGCTATTTTGAACAAGGAAGGAATTGTCAACCCTGAATCAAATTATTGTTTTGGTGAAGGCGGCGCAGGAACTTACTCGGACGGGAAATTATATACGCGTTCAAAAAAGCGGGGTGATGTTGATAAAATCCTTCAATTACTGGTGCATTTTGGTGCAAGTGAAGATATTTTGGTAGAAGCGCATCCACATGTTGGAACCAATAAATTACCTCAAATTATTACTGCAATAAGAGAGAAAATCATTGAAAAAGGGGGAGAATTTCACTTTGAGCATAAGTTGACCGATTTGAAATTGAAAAACAATAAAATTCAAGCCATTCAAATCAATAATGATGAATTTGTTGAAGTTGAGAATGTAGTGTTAGCAACTGGACATTCAGCCCGCGACATTTTTGAATTGCTGCACAAACATCAAATTGAGATAAAAGCCAAACCTTTTGCCTTGGGTGTTCGTGTAGAACATTCACAAGCGTTTATCGATAAAATTCAATATTCAGGGCGATTAAACGACGATTATTTACCACCTGCATCTTACAGCTTGGTGACGCAAGTCGAAAACAAAGGTGTTTATTCGTTTTGCATGTGTCCAGGTGGAATCATTGCACCTTGCGCTACTGATACAGAGGAAGTGGTAACGAATGGTTGGTCGCCATCGAAACGCAATAATCCTTATTCAAATTCAGGGATTGTAGTTAGTGTGGAGCCTGCCGATTTTAAAGGTAGAGAAAATGATCCTTTTGTTTGTTTGGATTTTCAAAAAGAGATTGAGCGTAAATGTTGGGAATTAGCAGGAAGAAATCAACAAGTTCCAGCGCAGTGTTTATTGGATTTTGTACAAAAGAAAAAGTCGCTTGGTTTTCCGCGTTCGAGCTATCAGCCCGGAATTGTGAGTATTGAAATGGATAAGATTTTCCCAGCGTTTATTACTGATCGTCTTCGTCAAGCTTTTCTTGATTTCGGTAAAAAAATGCACGGTTTTGTGACCAATGATGCAGTTCTTCACGCGCCAGAATCACGTACTTCTTCGCCGATTTTGATTCCAAGAAATCCAGAAACATTCAACCATATTCAAATTACTAATCTTTACCCATCTGCTGAAGGTGCAGGCTACGCTGGAGGAATTGTCTCTGCTGCAATTGATGGAATGAAATGTGTGGAAGCTGTTAAACTTAAATTTTGATTTTTTTAAAATAGAAACCTCTTCTCCATTATTCTAATCTTACTTTAGCTTCCAATTTCTAAGTTTACTTATCTTTGCAACATGTCAACCAACATACTTTACCTTTCCTACGACGGAATGACGGATTCTTTAGGTCAGTCTCAAGTACTTCCTTATCTTAAGGGACTTACAAAAGAAGGTTATAAATTTCATATTATCAGTTTTGAAAAACCAGATCGTTTTGAAAAATTTAGAAATGAAATCCAAGCTATTTGTGATGATAATGGTATTTCTTGGTATCCTTTAACTTACACAAAAAATCCTCCACTTCTTTCAACTATTTATGATGTAAGAAGAATGCGTTCGTTAGCGAGACGTTTGCATAAAACGCATGATTTTAAAATAATCCACTGTAGAAGTTATCTTTCTGCAATGGTTGGTTTAGCTATGAAACGCTCTTATCGCATGAAGTTTTTATTCGATATGCGTGGCTTTTGGGCGGATGAGCGT
>JBILQY010000010.1:0-20318 GCA_044372955.1 Crocinitomicaceae bacterium
TCCGCCACAAGCACCACAAACAGCATGATAAATTCTTCCAGCTTTATCAAAACGACTTGTCCCTCCGTCAACGTGATTGGAGCTACTATTCATTCCACCCATGAAAGTTGCATACTTCATAGTTTGCGCATCTTTGCTTAATACAGCTAGGTAAAAATTACTACCATTTGTGTTTAATTGATAGGCATCTGGTGTAACATAAAAACCATTGGTTGATGACCCTGTTGCTTGTCCACTTGAGTTCAATACACCTCCCCAGCCAGCAATGTAAATATCATAACAATTAGAGATAAGAAATGCTGTTGGAGAAATTTCAACTCTTCCTGTGCTTGCACCAATCATTGTGGTCCAATTTATATTTATGAGGTTTGTTGTGTATTTTCGAATAAATTGACCTGAGTTTGGATTGCCATAACACCCTGGGCTTATTTGCCAAGGAGATTCAGTTTGCCCATAAACATAGACCGAGTTGTCAATATCTGTTTGCACAAAATAAGTTTGGTCATATTCACTCATTCCCATGTAAGTTCCTGACATAAAGGCTCCGGTTGCACCATTCATTCGAATAACATATCCGTCGGACAAACCACCATTATAAGTTAAATCATTTCCGGAGGATATTGGTAGGCTAGAAGAACTTGTTCCACCAGCCACGAAAACTGAACCATCTGTTCCTATCGTAATTGAATTGCCAGTATCAAGACTTTCACCTCCAAAATAAGTACTCCATAAAAGATTGCTTAAGTTAGGTGTCAACTTAAAAATTACAGCATCTTGTGCACCATTGAGAGCGGTCTGACCTGCAGCAACAGTTGGGAAATTGCCAGATGCTGTTGTACTAGAAATGTAAACATTTTGGTTTGCATCTAAGGTTATTTCACCTCGAAACTGATCACCGTAATTATAATGTAACGAATTGATATTCAAACCATCAGTTCCTGATCCTCCAACGTAAGTCGAAGCAATTAATGCTGTTCCATTTGCGTTTAATCGTGCAACATAGATGTCTGCCCCATTAAAGTTCAAGGAGTTTTCTGTTACATTTTGGCCGCCATTATAAGAATTATCATAAGGAGATCCAGGCATTGGAAAATTGTTGGAAGAAGTAATGCCATAAATATAAAGCTCACCATTTGGAGCTGAGACAATACTGTTTGGAGTTTCATTTCCAGAGCCACCAATATAAGTTGAAAACAATAAGTTATTTCCTTGTGCAGAATATTTTGTTATTCCAACATCCATTGGAAATGAGCCTGATCCACCGTTAAATGTAACATCATAAGCTCCAGAAGAAGTTGGATAACCGACTCCAAAAACAATTCCACCACCAAACAGATTTGAATTTACATCTGGTGTTGCTGTGAAACCCCAATTGTCAGCGGATGATCCTGTAAAAGTTGAAAATGTTAAACTTGGGTCAATGATTAATTCTTCTTGTTGGTTGTAGCCATCGGGAAAACGAAACGATACTACATTTCCAACTTTTTGAAATTTACATTTAACTTTTGTTTTTGTACCATCTTCAGAAACTGTCCAAGCAACTGGTGCCGACTGTGAAATTTGACCAAAACGATGTTTCAATATCAATTGTCCTGAAGATGATATTTCAACAGCATCTGCACCTTCAATTTCATAACGAATTTGAGCTGGATTTGCCCCACTATTGATTTTGAAATTGTAGCTTAATTGGTCAGAACTTCCATCGTAAAAAACACTAATTCCATCATAAACATCTGAAAATGAAACATAATTGAAACTATAAACGGATGATTTCCATTTCGCAGAATTGTTCCCGATAAAATAATTTGAATAATGATTGGAAGGATTTAATTCTGTTTTTGTTGGAGTTGGGTTTGAACCAATAAGTTGTTGTTTTATAGCGTGGTAATGTACTATTCCTTCCTCTTCTGCTGAATGATCATGTCCTCCTTCTGAATGATTGTGTCCTAAAGCATCTGTCAAAAAGAAAGTCATTCCTTTATTTTCAAGGTACATTTTCCCTTGATTCAAATCGATTGAATACTGAATTTTTTCATCCCATTGTCCGCGATTAGGAGTCATCCAAACTGTTTGTGCAACAAGATTAGAGAGCGAAAAAAACAATATGAATAGAAAAAATATTTTCACGGATAGCTAAAGTACAACTTAAATTAATGTGCGTCAAATCTATATACTAAATTTAACGATTCAGGTTGCTTCATTGTTTGAATTTATTACGTAAAAAATCTTAAGATTAAATTTACTTATTCAATGGTCGAATTTTATTTTTCAGTGCGAAAATCAATAAAAGCACTGCTACAAATGCAAAACTACGTCCAATAAAATCGCCGTAAGTTGCATAGATTGTTTGTTTTTTAGACAATTGAACCTCCGCTTTGATTACCGCTGGAACCCACCAATCTGTCGTTTGTAAAACTTCTCCTTTTTCGTTGATAACACCGCTTGTACCTGTGTTGGCTGAACGAACAACCCAACGTCTGTTTTCAATTGCTCTTAATCGTGCAAAACTAAAATGTTGTTTATATCCAGGTGTGTCTTTCCACCAACCATCATTCGTGATTATACACAACAATTCAGCGCCAGTTCGTACTTGCTGAGAAACAAACTCACCGTAAATTGATTCATAACAAACTATTGGAGCAATTATTGAATTTTTCGTTTTAAAGTTTTTTGGATACGCTTCAATTCCTAAGGTTCCGGAGGTTCCTCCATTGCTAATTGCCAACTCTTCCAAAAATGGAAAATAGTTCGAAAAAGGTAATTTCTCGACCCCTAAAACCAACTTTGATTTATGGATAAAACTGTGCTTACCAGACTTTGGAATAAATAAAGAAGTGTTGTAACTTTCATAGAAACCATTTCCATTTCCTAGCGGTAAAGTTGCTCTTGAAACCTTCTTTTTGAAAGCAAGTGCCGTGGAAGCACCAATTAAAAGTTCGGTTTTAGAATAGTGCGACAAACGTTCTTGCATCAATTGATAAAACTTGAAATACTTTAAATCTGGCTCGAAGAATCCTTGTGAAATAGCTGTTTCTGGACCAATCAATAAATCAGTATTCTTCGTTACTTTCTTATCGGCAAGGTCAAAAAACTTATTTAGTTGAGCTTCTACCGTTGAATTCGGGTTAAATTTTTCGTTGTATGGGTCAATATTTGGTTGAACCAAAACTACTTCAAGTGTTTTTCCTTTCAAGTAAGGACTTTGCAACATCCAATAAGAATAAGCGATTGGAAAAGCGAGAATTAAGCTTGCTATCACAAAGAAATTACGCTTTAACTTTGGATTAGAATCGGGAATAAACTGTTTTTTAAGCCCTAAGAAAAGCAATAAATTCACTACTAAAACCCAAAGAGTACCACCCAAAACACCAACATATTCATACCATTGAATCCAATTAGTGCGAATCGAAAAAGTATCTCCAAAAGCCAACCAAGGCCACGAAAGTTCCCAATTGAAATGAGCATATTCAAAAGCTGTCCAGATCACAAGAAGCGAAATATAGCCTTCCTTTCTTCCGATGTGTTTCTTAGCAAAATGAAAACATTGAAACGCTAAAGCCATCAATAAAGAATTAAACACAAAAGCAAGTACTCCGCCAACTTCTGTAGAATTCCAAATCCAAAAAGTTGTTCCTAAATTGTAGATAAAAAAAGTGATGTAAGCGTGTAAAAAAACATTTGCTGATGAACGTTTTTGTACCGAAATACTATCCTCTACAAAAAGTAATGGGATCAACGCCACAAAAATCAGCGGAGTTATACTTCCAGTAAAAGGAAAACAAACAACTAAAAGTAAACCACTTAAAATTGAAAGAAAGTAACGGATTGAACGCTTTTGTACCATAGGGATAAATTCATTGTAAAAATAGTGAGGATTTTTGAGGCTTGATTCTTAATTTTTGATCGTACGAAAACTCTGTCGATAATTTAGTTTAAAACTACAATTTATAGCTTACGAATTAGATTGACACGTTTTGACGATTGCAGTTAAAAATCGAATCAACCTTAGATTTTCTTCTTTTAGTTCTGATAACGGAAATTCGCTAAAATCACTAGCTTCAATTAACTCAAGCCAATAAAAACATTCTCTAGCTTCTTTTGATGCAATTCCCATTTTTGCAGCGAAATCTTTTTTAGAATATCCTGCTGATGCTTCTTTTACATTTGCACCAATACTTGTGGCGCTTCTGAAAAACTGCTTGGATAGAATGAATTCATGATTTGCTAACAAATCTTTGTATAATGGGATTAATTTTAAAGCAAATTCAAAGGATTTTTGTTGTATTAAATTATCTTTCATATTGGTTTTTTCTATTAAATTTAATAAAATAGATGATTTAACACAAGCATTTCAATCAAAAATCCAACATCAAAAATCAATAATCACAAAAAAAGGCCAACAATTTCTTGTCAGCCTTCTCAAAGTTTTGAACTTTAAATGTTATGCGTTCGCAGTTTCAATTGCTACAACTGAAACGAAAGAACGGTTGTCTTTTTTCTTGCGAAATTCAACTACACCGTCAGTTAAAGCAAACAAAGTATGGTCTTTTCCAATACCTACGTTTACTCCTGGGTGATGTTGAGTTCCACGTTGACGAACAATAATATTTCCTGCAATTGCAGCTTGTCCACCGAAAATTTTCACACCTAAGCGTTTGCTATGTGACTCACGACCGTTTTTCGAACTACCGACTCCTTTTTTGTGTGCCATCGTTTAAAATTTTATTCCGTAATCGGAAGGTTAATTATGCTTTAATATCTGTAATTGTAATCGCCGTAAATTGCTGACGGTGACCATTTCTCTTTTTGTAACCTTTTCTACGTTTCTTTTTGAAAACGATAACCTTGTCACCTTTAACATGGTCGATTACTTCTGCGGTGATTTTTGCACCGTCTATAGCTGGGGCGCCAATAGTGATTTTTCCATCGTTGTCTATCAATAACACACGGTCAAATTCGATTTTTGAACCTGCGTCAGAAGCTAAACGATGTACAAAAATCTTTTGGTCTTTTTGCACTTTAAACTGCTGCCCTGCTATCTCTACAATTGCGTACATAATAGCTTGTTTTTAAATGTTAATTTCTAAAATTAGGAGGGCAAAGATAGGATTTTATTCGTTAAGGACAAATTATTCACAAAGTTTTCTTCGTATTTATTAGAAGGTGTCCATAATTGGCAGTAATAACTCCAGCTAAAACCACAAACATCGAAGCAATTTGCCCCCAACTCAAACTTTCTTTGAAGAAAAATCCAATGATAACAGCCACCACAGGAATGAAATAGGTAACACTACTCGCAAATAGCGCTGAAGACATACTTAAAATCCCATTAAATAAGAAAACTGCCATCGCCGTTCCAAAAATTGCCAAGATAGAAATGTAACCTAAGCCTTCTAAAGCGTGCTCGTTTTCAAAAATCACAGTTGGAGTTCCAAAAATGAAAAATGCAATCAATGCAGGAACGAAAACCATTAAAAAAGCTAAGGAAGTAATATCAACAGAAGAATAATGTTGTAATTTGTTTTTAATAGTGGTCAAACTAACTCCATAGAAAAAAGTAGCTAAAACGATTGCTAATACATGAAAAATACTTGCATTTAACGAAACTGATTTTCCTGCATTAATTAGAAGGATAATACCAATAGTTCCAATGATTGTTCCACCAACTTGAAAAGAAGTAATGCGTTGTTTGTAAATCACAAACCCGATAATTATGGTAAAGATTGGTGTAAAACTATTTAACATCCCTGCAAAACCAGAAGAAATTCCTGTTTCTGCATAGGTAAACAAGAAGGCTGGAAAAAAATTGCCACAAAATCCCACTATTGAAAAAAAGATTAAATCTTTTCGTGCTTGTAATTTTCTAACCGCGCGAATTGAAAAAGGCAACAAAACACTTGAAGCTATCAACATTCGTAAAGCTCCTACTTGTGTCGATGAAAATATATTCCCACCATCTTCGGTAAACATTCCTTTTTTCATCAAGATGAAAGAACTTCCCCAAATACAGGCAAGTGTAATTAAAAGCAACCAGCTTTTGGTAGTGTTTGACATAGGCGTAAAATTAACGGAAAACGGAAAGCGGAAGGTGAAAAACAAAAAGTAAAGTGAGCTGTAAGTCCAAATTGCAATTTGGACACATGCTCACCTCCTATCAAAATTGACACAAACCTAGGGAGCAAATCGAAAACAATAAAAGAAGTAAATCCCAATTGCGATTAGGACAAATACTGTGAAATCAAAAAACCGTTGACTTCAAGAACCTCACTCTACTAATAATTCACTTTCATCTTTCAACTTTCAACTTTCAATTCATTACCACTTTCTCCCACATTTGTGAAAAACTTTGATTTTATTAGTATTTATAAGATTTTTAATACTCAAAAAGAAACCTTTTGAATTCAGAATCGTTACAAGTTATCAACAATTTAAAGTTTGGTGGTAAAAAGTGGTAAAATACCACTAATTTTACCCATTACAACGCTATGGCAGGATTAGTAGGAGAATTTGAAGTTAAACTGGACGAGAAAGGACGGTTTTTATTTCCTTCCGGATTACGGAAGCAGCTTTCTCCTGCAGCTCAGAAAGATTTTATGTTGAATAAAGGTTTTGAGGATTGTTTGACGCTTTATCCATTGACAGAATGGGAAAAATTGAGCGCGAAACTTTCTAAATTAAATTTATTCATCGAAAGAAATCGCTTGTTCTACCGCATGTTTCATCAAGGTGCTAAACAAATCACTTTGGACAACGCAGGTAGAGTATTGGTTCCTTCTACTCACGTGGAAAGAGTCGGTTTAAAACAAGAAGTTATGTTGATTGCTTACAACGATCGCATTGAAATCTGGGATAAGTCCAACTACTTCGAGATGATCGAAGCAAACATGGCCAATTTCGCTGAGTTAGCGAATGAAGTAATGGGTGACTTAAACAATGGAGAATAATTTAGAATACCACGTTCCTGTACTATTAAATGAATGCATTGAAGGTTTAGCCATCAAGCCTAATGGGGTTTATGTGGATGTAACTTTTGGTGGTGGCGGTCATTCTAAAGTTATTCTTGAAAACCTCAACTTAGAAGGGAAATTAATTGCTTTTGATCAAGATGCCGACGCGAATAAAAACCGTCTAGATGCTCCAAATTTCTACTTCGTTGCTTCCAATTTTGCTTTCTTAAAAAATCACTTGAAGCTACTAAAAATCGACAAAATCGATGGTTTATTAGCTGATTTAGGTGTTTCTTCCCATCAATTTGATGCTGCACAACGTGGCTTTACAATTCGTGAAGATGCACCACTTGATATGCGTATGAATCAATATTTAGATCGCTCTGCTTATCACGTTGTAAATGAAGATACAGAAGAACAATTGATTTCTATTTTCAGATATTATGGTGAATTGACAAATGCACGTGCACTTGCTCAAGAGTTGATACTAAAACGCGCAGATAAACCCATCAAAACAACCTTTGAATTAATGGAAGCATTAAGAAGATTTGCTCCAAAATTCAAAGATCATAAATTCTATGCGCAGGTTTTTCAAGCGATTAGAATTGAAGTAAACCAAGAACTAGAAGTATTGAAACAAATGCTCGAACAAGCTTCAGAAATGCTAGCTCCAGGCGGAAGATTAGTGGTAATGTCTTATCATTCATTAGAAGATAGATTGGTGAAAAACTTCATGAAACGTGGTTCATTTGATGGCGAAATTGAAAAAGATTTCTTCGGAAATGTACAAAAACCCTTGACGGAAATCATTCGCCATCCAATTGTTCCAAACGAGGAAGAAATAAAAAGAAATACGCGCGCTCGAAGTGCAAAATTAAGAATTGCTGAGAAAAATGGCTGAGAACGAATTTGACACATACGAGAACGGAGAAAAAACAAGGACTCAGTCTGAAAACAAGACAAGTTCCAAGAAAAGCACAGGCAAAAAACCGAATGCTTTTATGCAAATATTAAATGGAGAATTTCTTACTAAAGAATTCTTTTTAAGCAATTTAGGCTACATCTTTTTTATAATGGGTCTGTTATTGGTAATCGTTTCAAAAGGCTATTATGGAAAACAACTTATTGATGAAACAAATAAAACGCAACGAGAATTAGATCAAAAAGCAGCGGAATACATCGAAGCAAAATCGAGATTAGAATTTGTGACGAGAAGATACAAATTGGTAGAAAAATTAAAATCAAGGGATTTGCAAGAATCTCAAAACACAAAAAAAGTAATTCGATTAAAGAAAACAAATGAGTAAGGATAAGAACTTTCTTTATTATAGGGCTTATGCTGTTTACCTTGGGTTTGTACTCATTATGTTGTTTGTATTGTACCAAACGGCATCACTTCAGTGGAAAGGTCGCACGAGTTTGTTTGAAGAATCGGATGAGGTTATTCCTGTTCGCATTGTAAAACGCTACCCAAGAATGGGGGAAATTTTGGATGAAAACATGGTTCCGCTAGTGTCTTCTGTGACTTTCTACGACATCCACATGGATCCAACCGTAGTTAAACAAGAAATTTTTGACGAAGAAGTTTCTGAACTTGCACAAGGCTTAGGAAGGATTTATCCAGAAAAAACAGCTCGTGAATGGGAAAATCAAATTCGAAGTGCAAGAGCAAATGGTTCACGTTACTTATCGATTAAAAACAAAGTAACCAACGAACAAAGAAAACGCCTGAGAACTTTACCTATCTTCGAATTGGGAAGAATGGAGGGTGGAATCATTGACACTGACGAAACTATTTTAAGAAAAAAACCGAATGGTGCTTTACTAGATCGAACGCTAGGCTATTACAAAAGTAAAGAGGAAGCTGGAGAAGAATTAAAGGTTGGAATTGAAGGTGCTTTTATAAATTATCTACGAGGAGTCGAAGGAGAAGAAATCGAGCAGAAATTCTCTACAGGTTGGAAAAAAATTGGTCAAATTGTGAAAGACGCTGTGGAAGGAGCGGATATCATTACCAGTTTTGATAAAGAGATTCAAGAAGTAGCACATTCAGAATTAGAAAGACAACTTCGTGACATGGATGCCGATCACGGTTGTGTGATTTTAATGGATGTAAAAACTGGATTTATTAAAGCAATTGTAAACTTGGGAAAACTTAAAGATGGCAGTTACGCTGAATTTTATAACTATGCAATTGGTGAACTTTCAACGCCTGGCTCTACATTCAAGTTAGCTTCCATAATGGCTGGATTGGAAGATGATAAATACAAAGTCACAGATAAAGTAAAAGCTTATGGTCGCTATAATTTCGCTAATGGAAAGAAATTGGAGGATTCTAATGATGGAAGAGGTTATGGAGAAATTACAATTCAACAAGCTTTTGAAAAATCATCAAATGTAATTGCTCAAATCACCAACAAAGCATACCGTAGTGAACCTGAACGATTCATCAAAAGATTGGAACAATTTGGATTAACTGAAAAACTAGGAATAGATATCGATGGAGAAAAAAAACCAATCATTCCTAGACCTGGTGGTGAAATTTGGTCAGGACTTTCCATACCCTGGATGTCAATAGGTTATGAACTAGAAATAACACCTATTCAAACCTTAGCTTTCTATAATGCTGTTGCCAATAATGGAACACTTGTTCGTCCTCAATTTGTAAAAGAAATTAGACGTTCTGGACAAACAATTAAAAAGTTCAATCCAATTATTCTGAAAAGTAAAATCTGCTCTGATCAAACTTTACGAATCGTTCAAGGCTGCTTGGAAGGGGTAATGAAAAATGGAACAGGAAGCGAACTTAAAGGTGTTGAATTTGAAATCGCTGGAAAAACAGGAACAACAAAACTTCGTGGTGCAAACGGAAAATTTCAGGATGAAAAAAACAGCTTATACCAAGCTTCTTTCGTTGGATATTTTCCTGTTGATAAGCCAATGTACACTTGTATTGTTGTGATTTCTCAGCCTCGTAAAGAAATTTACGGTGCACGTGTTTCAGGAACCGTTTTCGCTGCAATTGCCAATAAAGTCTATGCCAACACTTTAAAATACCATAAAGCAATCAATGAAAAAGCGCCTTTAAGCTATAACTTACCAAAAGTAAAAAGCGGAAATAAAAGAGACATAACTGCTTTGTTGAAAATGCTAAAAGTGAACTACCAATTGAACTACGAAGGAGAATGGCTAACAGGTGACACTTTGGCTAAAAAAGTACAATTGGACAGAAAGAAAATTGATAAAAACCTTGTTCCAAATGTAATTGGAATGACTGCGAAAGATGCTGTTTTCTTACTTGAAAATCGTGGATTGATTGTGAAATTAATCGGTTATGGTAAAGTAACAAGTCAATCTTTAAACGCTGGAATTCCATTCGGAAAAGGACAACTAATTAAAATAGAATTGAAACAATGAGTTTGCTTTTAGACTTACTTCCTGCTGTAAATTACTCGCTTGTTCAAGGAAACTTGGAGCAAGAAATCAATGAATTGGTATTTGACTCACGCAAAGCATCAGCTGAATCGGTATTTTTTGCAATTGTTGGAAGTACGAATAATGGTCACGATTATATTCAATCTGTTTATGAAAACGGTTGTCGTGTCTTTGTGGTACAAGAAACAACAAGCTTACCAACAGATGCAACGATTATCAAAGTTGAAAATACATCCGAAGCGCTTGGATTAATGGCTTGTGCTTTTTATGATAATCCATCGCAAGATTTAAAATTAGTTGGAATCACAGGTACAAACGGAAAAACAACAACAACAACGCTTCTTCATAAATTATTCACAGAATTGGGCTATAAATGCGGCTTGATTTCAACGGTTGTCAACAAAATTGGAACAGAAGAAATTCCTTCAACGCACACAACGCCTGATCCGATTAATTTGAACGCACTTTTAGCAAAAATGGTAGCTGAAGGTTGTACGTATTGTTTTATGGAAGTGAGTTCCCACGCAGTTCACCAACACCGAATCACTGGATTGGAATTTACGGGAGGCGCTTTCACAAACATCACCCATGATCATTTAGATTACCACAAAACCTTCGCTGAATACATCCGCGTTAAAAAAGCTTTTTTCGACGGATTAGGAAAAGAAGCGTTCACATTGGTTAATTCCGATGATAAAAACGGAATGGTGATGTTGCAAAATACAGCTGCCAAAAAAGTAACATATGCACTTAAAACGCCTGCGGATTTCAAAGGAAAAGTAATCGAGAATGAATTGACAGGTTTGATTATGACCATCAATCAAACGGAAGTTTACTCGCGATTAGTCGGCGATTTTAACGCTTACAATCTTTTAGTAGTTTATGGTGTAAGCCAATTACTTGGAATGGACGAACTAGAAGTTTTGCGCATAATTTCCAATTTAGAATCGGTGGAAGGTCGCTTTCAATATGTGCGAAGCAACACTGGAATCACAGCAATTGTGGATTATGCACATACACCTGATGCACTTGAAAATGTATTAAAAACAATTAACGGAATCAGAAAAGGAACGCAAAAAGTGTTGACTGTTGTGGGTTGCGGTGGCGATAGAGATAAAACCAAACGTCCGAAAATGGCGCAAATTGCAGCTGATTTAAGTACGCAAGTGATTTTGACCTCTGACAATCCACGAACAGAAAATCCGCAAACGATTTTAGAAGAAATGGAAGCAGGTTTAGATGCTGAGCAACAAACAAAAGTTATCACCATTCAAGACAGAAAACAAGCAATTAAAACAGCAATTTCTTTAGCAAGCGCTGGGGATATTTTGCTAATTGCAGGAAAAGGTCACGAAAAATACCAAGACATAATGGGAATCAAACACGATTTTGACGACCTAAAAATAACAGAAGAACTATTTAACCAATTGAAGAAATAATGCTATACTATTTATTCGACTATTTAGATAAATTGAATGTTCCAGGAGCTGGATTATTTGATTTTATTTCCTTCAGAGCAGCTTTAGCTTTGATTACTTCATTGATAATTTCAGTGGTTTTCGGACAAAAAATCATCAATGCTTTACGTCGTCAACAAATTGGTGAAACGGTTCGCGATTTAGGTTTAGCTGGACAAATTGAAAAATCAGGAACGCCAACAATGGGAGGATTAATCATTCTTTCTGCGATTTTAATTCCTACTTTATTGTTCGCAAAATTGCACAATGTGTATGTAATAACGATGGTACTTTCTACGGTTTGGTTAGGTGCGATTGGATTCCTTGACGATTACATCAAAGTTTTTAAAAAGAACAAAGAAGGGTTAAAAGGTAAATTTAAAGTCATTGGACAAATTGGTGTTGGAATTATCGTAGGAAGCATTCTCTATTTTTCAGAAGATGTTACAGTACATAAACGTGTAGATGCAGACTACAAATTACAAGCAGACGAAGAATTTGTAACAGAAGCTCACATTCAAAACGATGGCGAAACTTACAAATGGGTCAAAACAGACGATATGACTACAACGATTCCGTTCATCAAAGGAAATGAGTTCAATTACAACTGGTTAATTGGTGATTGGCACAAATCGTATGGCTGGCTTTTGTTTATTCCAATTGTGATTTTTATCGTTATCGCAGTGTCAAATGGCGCAAATATGACGGATGGTTTAGATGGTTTGGCAACTGGAACATCTGCAATAATTGGTATTGCTTTAGCGGTACTTGCTTACGTAAGTTCGCACGCCAAATTCGCTGATTATCTCAACGTAATGTATATTCCAATGGCAGAAGAATTGGTAATTTTTATTGCTGCTTTTGTTGGTGCTTGCGTTGGATTCTTGTGGTACAATTCTTTTCCTGCTCAAGTATTTATGGGCGACACTGGAAGTTTAGCTTTGGGTGGAATTATCGCTGTTTTCGCAATCTCAATCCGTAAAGAATTATTGATTCCTGTGTTGTGTGGAGTTTTCTTAATTGAAAATCTATCGGTAATGATGCAAGTGGGATATTTCAAATTTACAAAAAAACGCTACGGTGAAGGACGACGCATTTTCCTCATGGCACCATTGCACCACCATTATCAGAAAAAAGGTTTGCACGAAGCAAAAATCGTTGCGCGCTTCTGGATTGTTGCTGTTTTATTAGCTGTTGTAACGATTGTAACCCTCAAATTACGCTAGAAAGTGGAAGGAAAAGGTAAAAATATCGTAATTCTGGGCGCAGGCGAAAGTGGCGTTGGTGCAGCAATTCTTGCTAAAAAGCAAGGTTGGAATGTGCTTGTGTCAGACGGTGGAAAAATCAAAGAATCGTTCAAAGCTGAATTGGATGCAAATGCAATCGTTTGGGAAGAAGGAATGCATTCAATGAATTTGGTTTTAAATGCAGATTTAATCATCAAATCTCCTGGAATTCCGGATAAAGTTGCGCTGATTCAATCTATTAAAGCAAAAGGAATTAAAATCATTTCAGAAATTGAATTTGGAGGTTATTACTCCAATGCAAAAACAATCTGTATCACAGGAAGTAACGGCAAAACAACCACAACAATGTTGACCTACCACATTCTAAAAAAAGCAGGTTGGAATGTTGGTTTGGCTGGGAATGTAGGTCAAAGTTTTGCGAAACAAATCGCAGAAGAAAACTACGATTGGTATGTGTTGGAATTAAGTTCATTTCAACTCGACGACATGCACGATTTCAGAGCAAACATTAGCATTTTGACAAACATCACCCCCGACCATTTAGACCGCTACGAGTACCAAATGCAGAACTATGTGGATTCTAAATTTAGAATTCTTAATAATCAACAACACGAGGATTGGTTCATTTACAACTTAGATGATCCAATTATTCAAACAGAAATGTCAAAAAGAAAGCCCACAATGCAATTAGCTCCTTTTTCATTAAAAGAAGAAGTTGAAATTGGTGGATTTGCAAAAGAGAAACAACTAACAATAAACATAAAAGAACAATTAACTATGTCAATTTACGATTTAGCTTTGAAGGGTAAGCACAATACCCAAAATTCACTTGCAGCAGGGATTGCGAGCCGTATCCTAGAAATTCGCTCTGAAGTAGTACGCGAAAGTTTAGGTGATTTTGTAAACGTCGAACACCGCTTGGAATTTGTAGCGAAAGTAAACGGAATCGAATTTATCAACGATTCAAAAGCGACAAACATCAACTCAACTTGGTTTGCTTTAGAAAGCATGGAAAAACCAACTGTTTGGATTGTTGGTGGTGTTGACAAAGGAAACGACTACTCCGAATTGGATGGTTTAGTTAGCGAAAAAGTGAAAGCAATCATTTGTTTAGGAACTGATAATCAAAAAATAATTGACGCTTTCAAAGGTAAAGTAGAAACTATTGTAGAGGCGAATTCTGCAACTGAAGCGGTGGCTTACGGTTACCAATTAGCAAGAAAAGATGAAACAGTTTTACTTTCTCCAGCTTGTGCAAGTTTTGATTTATTTGAAAACTACGAAGACAGAGGAAATCAATTCAAACAAGCAGTTAGAGCGCTTTAAAATACCGTGTAATGAGTGAAATGGAAGAAGGGAAAATAAAAGGAATCGTAGAAGAAAACAATAAGGAGTTGTCAATTTCTCGCACAGGTACATTGATGCCAAAAGGGAAGTTATTCGGTATGGATGCTTTCATTTGGTTGTATCCAGGTGTTGAATCGTTGAGCTCAACCATTAAATCTTTTCCTTTTGATGTCGTTTGGATTGGAAACGGTGCAGAAATGGAAGCAATTTTAGAGCAAAATCCTAGCTTAGAGACGAAGGTTTTGAAGTACTTGATTCTTGGAGAAACAATGTTTAAAAATGATAAATGCTTGTTTTTCAATGATATTAATGAAGCTTTAAAATCAATTAAAGAAAATTCTAAAAAACCAGGAATTGTCCTTTTCACCTCAACTGATTCAAATACAGAATATACAAATCGACAAATAAATAACTATTTAGAATTGGTGCAAATTCAATGAGAGACTACTTAAAATACCTGAAAGGCGATCCAATAATTTGGATTATTACCCTTTTGATGATGGGTTTCTCCTTGGTGACCGTGTATAGTTTTGTGCCTATACTTGTCAAAATTGAGGGAGGAACACCTTTTAGTTATTTATTCAAACATTTTATTTACGTTGTGTTGGCATTTGCTGCGATGTATTTTGTGCATCGCGTCAACCCAAAATACATCAGTCAACTTACGAAATTCGGCTATTATTTAGCGATTGTGATGTTGCTTTTCACTTTGTTCTTTGGTGTAGAAGTAAACGGTGCCGGTCGGTGGATTCGAATTCCGTTTGTAAGCTTGACTTTCCAATCATCAGATTTTGCGAAACTTGCCTTGCTAATGTATGTTTCTAAATTATTGGTGCGAAAAAAAGACAAATTGGACAATTGGAAGGAAGGTATATTTCCAATTATGTTGCCGATTATCATTATTTGCGGGTTGATTGTGAAGGACAATTTCTCAACAGCTTTTATGTTGTTTGCACTTTCAATGGTTTTGCTATTCATAGGTAAAGTGCCATTTTTGAAACTTGCTAGTATGGGAATTGCCATTATTAGCTTAGCTGGATTAGTACTTGTTTTACATTTGAGTTTACCTGAATTAGGTATTTTGCCACGTTACGATACTTGGAAAAATCGTATTACGAATCGCGCATCAAGCGACGAGAACAATCTTGAAAATGCGCAAGCAAACAATGCGAAATTGGCAATACATAATGGTCAATTCATAGGCCAAGGTGTTGGTGATGGAAAATTAAAAGAATACCTTCCTGAAGCATATGCCGATTTTTATTACGCTAGTTTTGTTGAGGAATTTGGACTTGTTTTATCAGCTATTCTTGTTTTAGCATATCTCATATTATTATTTCGAATTATAAAATTTGCTTTAGCTACTGACGATTTATTTCAATCCTACACAAGTCTCGCAATCGGAATTCATTTGCTATCTCAAGCAAGTATTAATATGTTAGTCTGTACTGGAGTTTTTCCTGTAACAGGACAAAATATGCCCTTTTTGGCAATGGGAGGATCTGCATTAATTATGGCTTGTGTTTCCATCGGAATTATTCAATCTTTCGCCTACCAACTATACAAAAAAAATAAAGAAGAATCAACTGCCGAACCGAAGGCAGAAAAATAAATAAATTACTATGATAGAACGAGTTGTAATTTCAGGTGGTGGAACAGGAGGACATATCTTTCCTGCGATAGCTATAGCAGATGAAATTAAGAGAAGAAACCCGAAAGTCAAAATTTTGTTTGTTGGAGCGAGTGGAAAAATGGAGATGGAAAAAGTACCACAAGCAGGTTATAAAATTGAAGGTTTACGAATTGCAGGATTTCAGCGGGATTTATCCTTGTCGAATTTATTGCTTCCTTTCAAAATTATTAAGAGTTTGTGGAGAGCAAGAAGTATCTTGGATAAATTCAGACCGCAATTAGTAATTGGCGTTGGCGGTTACGCAAGTGGTCCAACTTTAAAAATGGCAAATTGGTTAGGGATTCCAACCTTGATACAAGAGCAAAATTCATTTCCAGGAAAAACGAATAAAATGCTAGCTCGAAAAGCAGAAAATATCTGTGTAGCTTATGAAAATATGGATCGCTTTTTTCCAAAGGATAAAATTGTGCTAACTGGTAATCCTGTCCGAAAAGAGTTTCACGATACAAGCGCTACAAAAGAAGAAGCACTAGCTTTTTATAAATTAGATAACAGCAAACCTGTGATTTTAGTAATTGGAGGGAGCCTAGGTGCAAAAACTCTAAATCGTTCGATTATTAAACACATTGACACAATCAACGAGGCAAATGTTCAAGTGCTTTTGCAAACAGGAAAGCATTATTACGACACAATTATCGAAGAAACGTTCAATGAAGATATGACGAACGTAAAGTTATTGCAATTCATTCATCGAATGGATTTAGCTTATGCGGCGGCTGATATCATTATTTCGCGTGCTGGAGCTATTTCTGTTTCGGAATTAAGCATGGTCGGAAAACCAATTATTTTGGTTCCATCACCAAACGTCTCGGAAGATCACCAAACTAAAAATGCGTTGGCGCTAGTTGAAAAAAATGCAGCGATTTTAGTTAAAGATAGTGAGGCAAGAAAACAACTTGTACCAGAAGCCTTGGAATTATTAAAAGATAAAACTAAACAAACAAATATATCAAGAGCTTTAAAACAATTAGAAAAACCGAATGCAACATTAGAAATTGTAGACGTTTGCGAAAGTATTGTGGATAGAAAAAGAAGGAGAAGGAGTAAAGTTGAGAATTGAGAATTTATAATTAAGAATTAAAAGTGCATGGTGAAAAATAAATTGCAGATTGGAAGATTACAAATTCATTCTCTCATTCTCTCATTTCTCATTCTCTCATTTCTCATTCACTCATTTCTCATTCACTCATTTCTCATTCACTCATAACGTCCTAATGTCTTAAAGTCCTAAAGTCAAAAGAAAAAAAAATGAAACCCAACCTCTTAAATAAATACAAAACAGTTTACTTCCTCGGAATTGGTGGAATTGGAATGTCAGCTCTGGCAAGGTATTTTAATAGCCAAGGGTTGAAAGTACTCGGTTACGACAAAACACAAACGGATTTAACGAAACTACTTGAAAGTGAAGGCTGTATTGTTCATTACGATGATTTAGGAGAAGAGCTTGTAGATGAAATCACAGACTTTGAAAGCACACTTTTTATTTATACACCAGCCATTCCAGCGAAATTAGAAGAGTTCAAATTCTTGAAAGAAAAAGGTGTAGAATTGTTCAAACGCTCTGAAATTTTAGGAATGCTCACCCGAACTTCAAAAGGTTTGTGTGTTGCAGGTACACATGGCAAAACTACTACCAGTTCAATGTTAGCCCATATTTTAGACCAATCGACTTGGGGATGTAATGCGTTTTTGGGTGGAATTGCAACGAATTTTAATTCAAACCTTGTACTGTCAACAAACAGTAATTGGACAGTAATTGAAGCTGACGAATTTGACCGATCGTTTTTACAACTTTCGCCTTTTGCAAGTATCATTACAGCTGCTGATCCAGATCATTTGGATATTTATGGAAATGCAGACCAATTTTTAGATGGATTTCGCCAGTACGCAATGAAAACTGATATCGGCGGAGTATTAGTCGAAAAAGAAGGTTTGGGACTGAATGCGCTGTCGAAGAAAGTAACGTATTCGATTAATTCTACAACTTCCACTTATGGAATGAATAACCTTGTTTGGGAAAATAATTTCCTCTATGGAGATGTTCGATTTGGCACACAAATTTGGCACAAAGTAAAATTGGGAATTCCAGGTTTACACAATGCAGAAAACGCTCTTGGTTGTATCGCTTTATTGAACGAGTTAGGAATGTCTGAGCAAGAGATTCGAAATGGCTTAGAAAGTTTCTTGGGTGTAAAGCGCCGCTTTGAGTTTCAATTGCGAACCCCTGAACTAATTTACATCGATGACTACGCACATCATCCGATGGAAATCAAATCCTTGGTAGAATCCGTGCGAATGCTCTATCCTGGTAAGAAGGTTACGGGTATTTTTCAACCACATCTTTTCTCAAGAACAAAAGATTTTGCAGATGGATTTGTGGAAGAATTAAACAAATTAGATGAATTAGTATTGATGCCAATTTACCCTGCGCGGGAAGAACCAATTCACGGAATATCAAGTGATTGGTTGCTTTCTAAATTGTCTTTGAAGCACAAAAGTATAAAGTCACCAAGTGAAGTTTTGCAACATTTTTCTAATTTTTCTGAAGGTGTTGTTTTGACGATTGGTGCAGGCGATATTGATCGAATAGTGAAACCATTAAAAGAAATTTTAACCTCAAATAGTTCCAATTAACATGAGAAAATGGTTAAAAATAGCACTCGTGGTTGGCATCTTTATAGGTGTTATCGTTGTATTTATAAAGGCCTCTGAGCAAGAAGCAAAAACGCAACCCAATCTCCCACAAATTGCTATTCACGTAGATAGTGAGAACGCTTTTTTGACCGAACAAGAATTAATCAATCGGTTGAAAATGGATCGTTTGATTTATGAAGGTCAAACAAACGAAACGCTTAAAATTGATTTGATTGAAGCTAAGATTGCAGCGATGGAAGAAGTGAAAACAGTCAGAGTTTACAGAGATATTGGGAAGAAATGGTACATAAAAATTGAACTAAGAAAACCAATAGCTCGAATTTTTACAATTTATGGTGAAAGTTATTACCTAGATGAGGATGGATTTACGATGAATCGATCGGAGCTTCATACCGCTAGAACCCTTGTTTTTTCTGGAAATATTAAAGATGATTTCAATCGCGAATCAGTAGCTGATATTATTAACAATGACTCCTTGAAAAGTATTCGAAAATTGGATGATATCTACCGAATTTCCAATTATGTTTGTAAAGATCCACTATTGCATAAACTCATAGGTCAAGTTTACTTAGAAAAAGACGGCGACTTCGTGTTAGTTCCATTGATAGGAGATCAAAAAATTGTATTTGGTACAGCCTATTCAGAAGAGGAAGTCAAAGAGAAATTTAAACGTTTAAAGATTTTTTATAAAGAGGCCATTCCTTACGAAGGTTGGGCAAAGTACAGTGAAATTAGTGTAAAATATGATGGACAAATCGTTTGCAGAAAAAGAGGAGAATAACGAAGCGAAAAAAACGCCTATCGTTGTTGGTTTAGATATTGGAACTACCAAAATCGCATGTTTTGTGGGTCGTAAAAACGAACACGGAAAAATCGAAATTATCGCGATGGGTAAAAGCGAATCGCTTGGCGTTGGTCGAGGGATCGTCGAAAATATCGACAAAACCGTGCAATCTATTTTAGCAGCTGTGAAACAAACGGAAGAAGCACAAGATGGCCGTTTGAAGATTGTGAACGTTAATGTTGGTATCGCTGGACAGCACATCAGAAGCATGCAACACCGCGGAATTTACAACCGTAAAGAACGTAAAGGTGAAATTTCACAAGCAGACGTTGATTATTTTATTGACGAAATGTACAACATGGTTATGCCAGTAGGTGAAGAAATCATCACAGTTATACCACAAGAATACATTGTTGACAATTTAAATAAAATCAAAGAACCTATCGGAATGCCGGGTTCTCGCTTGGAAGCTAATTTTCACATCATTACGGGGCAAGTGACAAACGTGCAAAATATCCGTCGTTGTGTGGACAGAGCAGGATTGAAAGTAAAAGATATTATTTTAGAACCAATCGCTTCTGCAGATGCAGTTTTGAGTGATGAAGAAAAAGAAGCAGGTGTTGTTTTAGTTGACATCGGTGGTGGTACTACTGATGTTGCTATTTTCCAAGATGGATTAATTCGCCACACAGCGGTTATTCCTTTCGGAGGAAACATCATCACACAAGATATTAAAGAAGGTTGCAAGATTAT
>JBILQY010000182.1:0-5575 GCA_044372955.1 Crocinitomicaceae bacterium
GTAATTGGTTTAACTTACGTCTATGGTATCGGAAGAAGTACTTCAAAAAAGATTTTGAATGACAACGGTATTGATGAAAATATTAAAGTTCAAGATTGGAATGACGATCAATTAGGTTTGATTCGTAATTCAATCAATGAAGTTAAAACTGAAGGACAATTACGTTCAGAAGTTCAGTTAAACATCAAACGTTTAATGGATATTGGTTGTACTAGAGGTATTCGTCACAGAGCTGGTTTACCTTTAAGAGGTCAAAGAACTAAAAATAATTCTAGAACTAGAAAAGGTAAGAGAAAAACAGTTGCAAACAAGAAAAAAGCAACTAAATAATAGATAGTATTATGGCAAAAACGAATCAAAAAAAGAAAAAAAATGTTAAGGTGGAGGCGGCTGGAGAAGCGCACATCCAAGCAACCTTTAACAATATTATCATCTCTTTAACTAACAATGCAGGTCAAGTAATTTCTTGGTCTTCTGCTGGTAAAATGGGTTTTAAAGGTTCAAAAAAGAATACTCCATACGCAGCTCAAATTGCTGCTGAAGATTGTTCTAAAGAAGCACACGATTTTGGCTTAAGACGTGTAAAAGTATATGTTAAAGGTCCAGGTGCTGGTAGAGAATCTGCTATTCGAGCAATTCACAATACAGGAATTGAAGTAACAGAAATCGTTGACGTTACTCCACTACCTCACAATGGTTGTCGCCCTCCTAAAAGAAGAAGAGTTTAATCATTAATTAAGTAACAATCTAGGGAAACATATCATCGAAGGAATGCCTTAATTCATGATTCCCAATTAAATTTATACTATGGCAAGATACACAGGTCCTAAATCAAAAATTGCACGTCGTTTTCGCGACCCAATTTTTGGCGCTGATAAAGCGTTGGATAGAAGAGCTTACGGTCCAGGGCAACATGGTCCATCTAAAAGAAGAGGCGGAAAACAATCAGAGTACGCTATTCAACTTGGTGAAAAACAAAAAGCAAAATATACTTATGGTATATTAGAACGTCAGTTTGCTAACCTTTTTGAAAAAGCTTCAAGAATGAAAGGTATCACGGGTGAAGTATTACTTCAATTGTGTGAAGCACGTTTGGATAATGTAGTTTACCGAATGGGAATTGCTCCAACAAGAAGAGGCGCTAGACAATTAGTTTCTCACAAGCATATCACTGTAAATGGTGAAGTTGTAAATATTCCTTCATACACTTTAAAAGTTGGTGATGTTGTAGGTGTTAGAGAAAAATCAAAATCGTTAGAAGCAATTACAAATTCATTGTCAGCTAGTTCAAAAAAATACGACTGGTTGGATTGGGATAAGTCATCTATGACAGGTAAAGTTTTAAACTCTCCTTCTAGAGAAATGATTCCTGAAAATATCAGAGAGCAGTTGATAGTCGAATTATATTCTAAATAATCTATAAGCAAGAAAATGGCAATATTGGATTTTCAAAAACCGGACAAAGTAATTATGATTCACTCCGATGAGTTCAACGGAGAGTTCGAATTTCGTCCCCTCGAGCCTGGATATGGTATCACAGTCGGAAACTCACTTCGTAGAATACTACTTTCTTCTTTAGAAGGTTTTGCTATATCTTCAATTAAGATTCATGGTGTTGATCATGAGTTCTCAACAATGAAAGGTGTTGTTGAAGATGTTACAGAAATTATTTTGAATTTAAAACAAGTTCGTTTTAAAAGACAAATTGAAGGTACAGATTCTGAAACAGTAATTATTTCTGTTAGCAACCAAAACACTTTAACCGCTGGTGACATCGGTAAATTCACAAGTGCTTTTCAGGTTCTAAATCCTGATTTAGTTATTTGTAACATGGAATCTTCTGTTAAAATTGAAATGGAATTAACTATCATTAAAGGTAGAGGTTATGTTCCTGCAGAAGAGAATAAATCAACAAATGCTCCATTTGGTACTATCTTTATTGATTCAATTTTTACACCAATCGTTAATGTTCAATACGCAATCGAAAACTTTCGTGTAGAGCAAAAAACAGATTATGAAAAATTAGTTTTCAATATAAAAACTGATGGTTCAATTCATCCGAAAGAAGCATTAAAAGAAGCTGCTAAAATTTTAATTCACCATTTCATGTTATTCTCTGATGAGAGAATTACTTTAGATAGTGAAATTAAAGCTGAGACAGAAGAATTTGATGAAACTTCATTACACATGCGTCAATTGTTGAAAACAAAATTGGTTGACATGGATCTTTCTGTTAGAGCATTAAATTGTTTGAAAGCAGCAGATGTTGAAACCTTAGGTGATCTTGTTTCTTATGCTAAATCTGATTTATTGAAATTTAGAAATTTCGGTAAAAAATCTTTGACAGAATTAGAAGATTTAGTTGATAATAAAGGATTAACTTTCGGTATGAATGTAGCGAAATATAAATTAGACAAAGATTAAGATTTGAATCATGAGACACGGAAATAAAGTAAACCACTTAGGGAGAAAAACAGGTCATTTAAAAGCGATGCTTTCAAACATGGCTTGCTCACTAATTGAACATAAAAGAATTAATACAACTTTAGCGAAAGCAAAAGCATTACGCGGTTTTGTTGAGCCAATTCTAACTAAATCTAAAACAGATTCTACTCATTCAAGAAGAACTGTATTCTCTTACTTGCAAAACAAAGAGGTAGTTACTGAATTATTCAGAGAAGTAGCTCCGAGAATTGCTGAAAGAAACGGTGGGTACACTAGAATTATCAGAACTGGATTCAGATTAGGTGATAACGCTGAAATGTGTATGATTGAGTTAGTTGACTTTAACGAAATCTACACAAACGAAAAAGCGAAGAAAACAACCCGTCGTTCTAGAAGAGGTGGTTCTGCTGTAGCTAAAGAAACAGTAACAAAAACAACAGAGGAAGTAGTTTCAGATGCAGTGATTGAATCAGCTGACGAATCTACTCCAGAAAGTACAAATGAAGAATCTACTGACTCAACTGAAAACACAGAAGAGTCTGGAAAATAGAATATTCACACTTTGTTAATAAAAAGGCGGTCTTTAGATCGCCTTTTTTGTTTTATTCTAACGCCTAATAGGATGAAGTTTCTAATTTTGTGTAAAATTCTACATGGATACAAATCAATCAGCAGTTTTATTATTACAAGACGGAACCGTTTTTCATGGTAAAGCTATCGGTAAAATAGGAACAACTGGAGGCGAAATTGCTTTCAATACTGGAATGACTGGTTATCAAGAAGTGTTTACAGATCCTTCTTACCTTGGTCAAATCTTGATAATGAATACTTCCCATATAGGTAATTATGGTGTTCATAATGAAGAAGTCGAATCTGATTCTATAAAAATAGCTGGTTTAGTTACTAAAAAATTCTCAAATGGTTTTTCTAGAACTTCAGCAAGTGGTTCCTTACAGGATTTAATGGAGTCAAATGAAACTGTTGGGATTTCGGACATTGATACCCGTGCATTAGTTAGACACATAAGAAATAAAGGAGCAATGAATGCTATTATTTCTTCTGAAATTTTAGATATTGATACTTTAAAAGATAGACTTGCTACAATTCCATCAATGGAAGGTTTGGAATTATCTTCTCGTGTTTCTACCAAAGAAGCTTATGAAGTAGAACCCGATTCACCTCAATACAAAGTCGCATTGGTTGATTTTGGAGTTAAAAAAAATATTGTTAGATGTTTGACTGAACGTAACTGTCACGTAAAAGTGTTTCCAATGGATAGCACTTTAGCTGATTTAAATGACTTTAATCCAGATGGATTCATGCTTTCAAATGGACCCGGAGATCCTTCAGCAATGCCAAGCTCGGTTTCATTAGTTCAAGAAATAGTTAAATTAAATAAACCTGTTTTTGGTATTTGCTTAGGACATCAAATTTTAGGATTGAGTCAAGGATTAAGTACTGAAAAAATGTTTAACGGACATAGAGGTATTAATCACCCAATCAAGAATTTAAAAACAGGGAAAGGCGAAATTACTTCTCAAAATCACGGTTTCGTTATTTCAAAGGAAAGTATTTCCAATCAAACGAACATAGAAGTGACGCACATTCATCTAAATGATGAAACTATTGCTGGAATTGAATTGAAAGATAAACCAGTTTTTTCTGTTCAATATCACCCAGAAGCTTCGGCTGGACCACACGATTCTCGTTATTTATTCGATCAGTTCGTGGAAAATATGCATCAATCAAAAAATCAATAAACTATGAGTTACATTGCAGGAATTTATGCACGTCAAATTTTGGATTCAAGAGGAAATCCAACCATCGAAGTTGACGTTGTTACAACAAATGGAGTACTAGGACGTGCTGCTGTGCCTTCGGGTGCTTCCACTGGAATACATGAAGCTGTAGAGTTACGCGACGGTGACAAATCTATGTTCCTAGGAAAAGGTGTTTTGAAAGCAGTTCACAACGTGAATTCAATCATAAACGAGGCACTAAATGGCATGGATATTTTCGACCAAAAAGCAATTGACACTGCCTTAATAAAGTTGGACGGAACTGAAAATAAATCTAATTTAGGTGCAAATGCAATTTTAGGGACATCTTTAGCAGTAGCAAAAGCAGCGGCCCAAGAAGCAAATTTAAGTTTGTTTAAATATGTTGGTGGAGTTGGTGCAGTAACAATGCCAGTTCCAATGATGAATATATTAAATGGAGGTTCACATGCCGATAATTTAATAGATATTCAAGAGTTTATGGTAATGCCTTTTGGGGCAAGTTCTTTCTCAGAAGGTTTGCGATGGGGAACAGAAGTTTTCCATAACCTAAAGAGCGTTCTAAAATCAAAAGGAATGTCAACAAACGTAGGTGACGAAGGAGGTTTTGCACCGAGTTTAGGTTCTAATGAAGAAGCTATTCAAGTGGTAATTGAAGCAGTTGAAAAAGCTGGATTCAAACCTGGAGTAGATATGTACATAGCTCTAGATGCTGCAGCTTCCGAATTTTATAAGGCTGACAAAGGAGTTTATCATTTTGAATCAACAGGAGAGGAAAGATCATCAGCTGAAATGGTTGCATATTGGGAAGATTGGACAAAAAAATATCCAATTATTTCTATTGAAGACGGATTAGCAGAAGATGATTGGGCTGGTTGGAAGTTAGCTTCTGAGAAAATGGGGGATAAAGTACAATTAGTTGGCGACGATTTATTTGTAACAAATACGAAACGTTTAGCTCGAGGAATTAACGAAGGAATTGCAAATTCGATTTTAGTTAAAGTGAATCAAATAGGTTCATTGACAGAAACGATTGAGGCAGTTCAAATGGCAACAAGAAATAGTTATACCTCAGTTATGTCGCACAGAAGTGGTGAAACTGAAGACAGTACAATCGCAGACTTGGCAGTAGCTTTAAACTGTGGTCAAATCAAAACAGGTTCAGCATCTAGAAGTGACCGTATGGCAAAATACAACCAACTTTTAAGAATCGAAGAAGAATTAGGAGAAGCAGCTTACTACCCTGGTAAAGACTTCAAATTCATTAAATAAGAAAATATTTTTTCTACCTATTCATAAGGCTATTCGAAAGGGTAGCCTTTTTTTTTGCACAACAATAAGCTTGAACATTT
>JBILQY010000181.1:0-5575 GCA_044372955.1 Crocinitomicaceae bacterium
TTTGGTAAACTTCATACAAACACATAATGGTATCATTCAAATTAAATGTTGGAATTTGATTATACGAAATTGAAACAGTTTCTTGGTAAACACAACCTATATCATCCCATAAAGTCAAGTTATAATAACCATCATAAACTGAATTATAGACGATTGAAATGTAATTTGTGTCTACAACTCCAATTGGTGTATTCCAAACTAAACTGTCAGCAGAAGTGACGACATTGATAAATCCAAGATCACCTAAACATTGATGGCTTGTGTCAGTAATTATCGAAAAATTTAATGTTGAAGTTTTCAAATAAACACTATCTCTATTTGTTGTACAACCATTCAAATCAATACCTTGGGCATAAATGTAACCATTGTCAAAACTTGAATTGAGATCTAAAGAAATCGAATTTGTGATTCCAAAGTTTCCTGACCAAGCGATGTCTTGCATAGTTTCAATCGATGTAATTGGAACAGTGTCATACGAACAAATTACTAAGGAATCATTAGCTAAATGAATCGAATCTGGAACAAGATAAATGATAGTGTCTGAGACAGTTTGCGTAAAACATTGATTTTGAACAGAAACAGAAATTGTAGCTGCATTTTGTAAAACACCAAAAGGAATCGTCAAAGGATTATTTGTGGAATTGGTTTGACCGTTTGGAAGTGACCATGTAAAATCCCCAGGTGCGTCCACAAAAACAATTAAATCAGTGTTCGGACACAAACTTGAATCTCCACTGATTTGAATTGGAATAGAAGGATCGATTACATCTACGTAAACTGTGGCATATATCAGTTCACAGATTGAATTCGTTTGACTTACTAAAAAATAAGTGTCAACCAATACATTTGACAATGTTAATGTTGGAGAAGAACTAATAAGTACAGAATCTACGGTGTACCAATTTATTGTTTGAAGTAAACTATCAGACAATGTCAAACTTGAACCTAAACAAATAAGAGTATCATGCACTACAGGCGGAAGTGAATTAGGCGCATAAGTAATCTGAATTGAATTTGTTGTAGTTGTGCATCCGTATTGATTGGTCACAAATGCTGAATAAGTTCCTGGCGAATTAATAGTAACATTGGAGGAATTTCCGGTAATTCCATTCCATGAATAATTTAAGTTTGCTGGCGTTCCTTGTAGAATTATTTCGCTTCCTGGACATAAATAATTTTCACTTGCTGTAATTTGTGCTGTGAAAGAAGCGTTGTAAATAGTGATGGATTCTGTGGCTTGAAATTCACATTGGCTTACGGAAATAGTGTAAGTTCCAGGCTGATTTACAATAACGTTATTATTCGTTGTATTTCCGTTAAACCATTGAAAAGAAAGGTTGGAATCACCTTGATACGAAATTGTAACTTGTTCATTTAAACACATCATGGTGTCAGCTGTTAGCGAAAAATTACCAATTGCGTTTATCACACCAACAAATACAGGAGTAAAAACAGGAGAACAACCTCCAGCGTCATAAGCAACTAAAAAAGTAGTATCTGATTGAATATTCGTTAAACTCAATTGCGAGCTGCTAAATAGGAAAGTTGTGTCTAAATCATACCAATTCAACGTGAAATTTGTTGAATCCTGTAAGTTAACATCCGTTCCGCTACATACCCAAAGGGAATCAAAAAGTGGTGGCGTAGATGCTTCAACCGCGCTGATCAAAAGTTCATTCGTTTGTGATGTGCAGCCAAATTCATTTGTTACAGTCGCACTATAAACTCCAGGTTCAGTTACAACCAAAGAATTGTTACCATCAACCCCATTTGACCAATTGTAACTTCCATTAGACAAGGAACCAGTAATCATTGCTACATCTTGATAACAAAGAATTGTAGTAGTTGTGGTCAAGTTACTTTGGGGCGTGGCATCAATTATTGTTACCGATTCCGTTATTGTAATTCCACATTGTTGAATTGTTACACTATAAGTCCCTGGTTGATTGACAATTAATTGACTAGCACTACTTGGAATTGGCGACCATTGAAAAACAGCATTTCCTACATAAAGTACCTCAATTGTTATGCTTTCTCCCTCACACATATAAACATCAGGGTAAACTAAAATACTAGGAGTCATGTATTCTTTTGCCTCAAATGGTGGTGATGTTAGATTGCAAAGTTCACTATCTGTAACATGACAATAGTAAAACCCAGCATCACTTCCATAACAGGTATTAATTGTTGACAGCGTATCTCCTTCTGGTCCAACCCATTGATAAGACAAATAACTTGAAGGCAAACTCAAAACAAGGCTATCGTCAGGGCAGATATAACCATCTGAAGGATTTGAAGTAATTGTTGGGGCTTGCTTTAGAGTTATTTGGTGTAGTTCATCAATCTCTCTTGTACAACCATTAATTGAATCGGTAATAATACCTGAATAATGATAATTTCCAGGTAAATTAATCTCAACACTGTCTTGATTTGAACTTATCCAAGATATTCCAGGACCAGACCATCCTAAACTTGGGTGGGTTGGATTTACTTTAAGAAAAATGGAGCCATTCGGACATAGTAAGTTATCGCCCTGGATAGAAGCATTGAATTGAGGTCTTGGTTTTACTTCTATGTAAAAAGAGTCAGCTGCCAAAAAATGGAGCGTATCAATTCCACAAAGATTGTTGTAACCTAAAATCAGTTCAAAATCAACTTGATACCATCCAGTTGTAGTTGGATAAAAACCTACCCTTGAGCTATCATTTCCATTGTATGGAGCACCATTTATATGCCATTCAGAATCATAATATGGTTGAATTGCATAAAAAGGAGGCGTTGGATTCGTTAATAAATTGATTCCTCTAAAAGAAACAATCTCACCTTGACAGACGGAAATTGAATCACCATAAACAGGAGGATTATTCAAAATAATTCCTAAAAGTATTGTATCTGGTGGGGTTATGTAATCATATTCGATTTTAAAGACACCATTTCTAAAACACAAACCATTTGTAACGTTCACATTGTATACTCCTTCTAACGAATGAATATTTGTACCAACACCAGTAATTACATTTCCGTTTGGTTCAGTTGTTGTCAGCGTAGTTCCTGCTTGTAAATTGGTGTAATAAACGCCTATTGTATCTGGATAACAAAAGTGATAAGTTCCATAATCTGGACCTGGTTTATTGACAAATATCCCTAAAGTATCTGTTAAAAGTGGTAAAGTTGGGGTTGGGTCCTTGACTGCCACAATGCTATCTTGTTCACTCGCACAGCCATCTATTCGAGCAACAATGACACTAAAATCATTTGTTGAACTTATAGATATTGGATTGATTGTTTGACCATTACTCCATGAATAAGTGTATGAAGGGCCATAACGCATGAAAGTCAAAGGGTCATACATTAAGGATGTTGATTCGCAAAAATGTACCGTATCTGTAAAATAATTGATTGTACCTTCAATAGAATCTGTAGTTGGAACTCTAAAATAATTATAATCAATTGAAGTTGAATCGATAAACTTTGCTAAAAATGAGTTTCTGGTGTCATCTCCTTTTAAGAAATAGTTGGATACACCTGTAAATTCATAATTGAGCGAATAATTAGATCCAAATGGGATTGAAGGTGAATTTACGCATAGAGAAAAATTCAAATCTTTTGTAAATGAGCCACAAAGAATCGGTTCATCATTTGTTTTAATTGCAACACCATGGCCTTCGTCGTCTTTTTGACCACCAATTTGCTTTGCATATTTTCGTATCCCTGAATTAGATAATTTTAAAAGATAGGGATCTTTAAAACCAACTGAATTCCAAAGTGAAGTTTGTGCAACATGTAATTCCGTCAAAGCACAAGAAAAATATCCAGTGATGTAAATGTCGTTATTTGAATCTATAGAAACGGAACGTGCAGACAAGTCATTAGCTGAACCCAAGGTGTTTGACCAAAGAAACTGACCATTATTGTCAATTTTTAAAGCAAAAATTTTCTTAGAATGTGGATTGACAATTGGGTTTGGTGTGTTGTTGTGAAAATAGTTTAAGTTTCCTAAAAAGTCGCCAATGACCACCACTTGATTCAATAAATTCACTTCCAAATCATAAGGCAAACAAGAACCTGCTCTTAAATTATTGAAAAACTGAACTTGACCAGTTGGAGATAATTTTGTTATAAAGCCAACGTTATAACCGTTGTTCGTATAAGTGTTTCCTGCAAATTGCAAAGTGTCAGAATACTGTCCCGAAAGAAAAATATTATCCTGAGCATCCACAGCAACAGCTAAACCTCGGTCTTCTTTTTTTGCCAAACCAGCTTTTACCCACAGTGGATTTCCATTGGAATCGTATTTGGAAATGAATAAATCAAAAGAAGGTAAGTTCGTAAAAGGATCAGTAATACTCGTGAAATTTTGATTAGCTATAGTAGTTGTACCTTCAAACTGTCCGGTTAGAATCACATTGTTTTGGTTATCAACCGTAACACCGTAAGCATTTTCAGCTAAATTTCCTCCTTCTTTGCGTGCCCAAATGACATTTCCAGAAGGATTAAGTTTCAAAAGAAAAATATCTTTCGAATTTTGTGCTGACTGTAAATTAACTGAACCAAAGTTAACTGAACCAAAAAATTGACCTGTAATAACAAGGTTTTGATCAGAACCAATTGCCAAATCATACGCACGGTCTGAAAAACTCCCACCAAACTGCTTCCACCAAACCAACGCTCCAGCAGAATTATATTTCGCGACATAAATATCACTATTTCCAGGTGTTACTTGTAAAATATTCGTGGTATTAAAAGCCGTTTCACCTGTTGCATAACCTGCGATGTAAGCATTTCCAGATGCATCAATTTCAACATCAAAAGCTTCATTCGTAAATTGACTAAACGTATTTACCCCCCACTTTTGCCCGAAGAGAAAAATGGTTGAAAATTGGATCAAGAAAAGAAGTACGAGTTTTCGCATTGACAAATTTAAAGTAAGAAATCAAGTATAAATAGCGTATTTCTACCTGATTTCTATTTTAAAATTAGAAATAATAAGTTGAAAAACAAAAGGATAATTAAATAAATTGCTTATCCGTTACAGCCACCAAGAGAATAATGAATAATTAAAACCCAATGCTTTTTTGTGATTTTATTCCAAAGTTGAATTGCGATCACGCTTTTTTACTAAAATTGACAAAATTTAATTGTATTCCTAAGTTTCCTCTTTTTTAAAAGATTCGCTGCGGCGAACACCTTTTAGTACCAATAACAACCTTTGATTCGACGCGGCGGATGGTAATTCATCTTTAAAAAGATTCCTCACTATGTTACCAATGACATCTTTTCCTAACTTCCGCACTGGGACACCTAATCAGTTATGGTCACCCCTCTTAATCTTCCGTCTGCAGACGGAGAGAAACAAATATTGTGAATCGAATAATTTGTAGGCAAACAGGAGTTTATAACTCTTTACATGATAAAACCTCGAAGTGAGATTCCATCTTCCCCCCTTGAGGCTAATCTTTATACACAAGTCAACTATTGTTTTTGAATAGCAAATAACCCTCAAGTTGTAAATGAAATCTATCATATCCTTCCTTGATTGTTATATATCCAGGAGGTCCATGTGAACTATATCCTG
>JBILQY010000357.1:0-3338 GCA_044372955.1 Crocinitomicaceae bacterium
CACCGCCTAAAGGATTTGTTGCAGCTGTTGGTGGATTTCCAAAATAATCCGTTTCGATTCTAAAATTTCCTCCAGCAACTACATTCACAGGAACTTTTAAAGCAGATTGTGAACGAGAATAGGAAACAGGAACACCATTTACCCTAATTTCAGTTATAGTAAAAGTTGGAAAAAGTTCAAACATAGCTGAATCTAAATTCAATCGTGCCTTTGCTTGCATTTCAACTGTTCCTGCAAGATAAGTTGAAGTATTGGTCATATTCAAATTCAAGTTGTAATAGTGCACATCGTATTTTTCAGTTTCTGCAATTTGAGCTACGGATAAAGTAGCACTTTTCAGTGAATTAGAATGTTTCGCTCGTTTTGAACAATGAGTTGAATTTTCTTGTGCTTGAGTCATTAAAGCTATTGAAAAAACAAAAAGGAAGGAGAGAGATTTAATCATTTAAAAAAGAGTTTATTGTTTTAATTTGAAACAGTTTTTGGGTTGTAGAAATAATTTAAAAACAATTTGGATTCTTATTCTATTTGTAATCAGCAAAAATTTTATTCAACCATTTAAGCATCAAAAACATCAATAAAGAGGCAGCACAAAGCAATACGACATTGACATAGAAGAAGTTTGCTTTGTCTTCGTAACCATCCCATAAAGAACTTAAAACACCTGACATTTTATTTCCAATTGAAGTTGCTAAAAACCAACCACCCATCATTAAAGACGTCAATCGTGGAGGACTTAATTTTGACACAAGCGAAAGCCCCATTGGACTGAGAAAAAGTTCCCCAATTGTGATGACTGCATAAGAACTAATGAACCACCAAGCTGATGATTTAATAAGTCCGTTATTGCTTGCATAAACAGCTCCGACCATCACAAAACAAGACAAACCTGAAATCAAAAGTCCAAAAGCGATTTTTGTTGGAGTAGAAGGTTCTAAACCTTTTCTGTTTAAAAATCCAAAAAAGGCAAGTACTAAAGGAGTGAGGGCAATAACCCAAAATGGATTGACAGATTGAAAAATATTGGTATTGAAAGCATAAATTGTTTCACCTTCTTTTGGTAGTTTTTCTTTCGGAACATTTTTAAAATACGCGGGATAATTCCATTCTTTCAAGGTTTTGTCCTTTACACGAAATTGTTCGTCCATTACAACAACTGAGTCTTTAGTATATTTAATTTTTTCAGCAAGAAACAATCCTGACATTGCTGGTTGAATTGCTGCGGGAACTTCTCTATCTGTGAAGCGATCTGCCCACGTATTTAGAGTTGAACCATTTTGTTTGAAAACAGCCCAAAATGTTATTACAACAGCAAAAATTGCCAACATTGCTGCAATTGGACGTTTTTCCTCAGCTGGAGATTTGTAAAGTAATCGTCCGTAAAAGAATATAACCGGTATGCAACCAAAAAGAAAGGCATCAGTTGTTTTTGACCCTACAAGTGGTTCAGGTAATAATAAAGCTAGTAATCCAAAACCAATTGCAGGTAATAAGATTACTCCGAAAATACTTAACAAACTCATATCATTTTCAGCCTTTGGTTTGATAACATCCACATGTTTGAAATGCTTAGTACCCATCCAAAAAATCGCAATTCCAATAAACATTCCAACACCTGCAGCAAGGAAAGCAGCATACCAACCATAAATATTGTAAAGAGCTGCACCAAAGAAATTACAAACGAAAGCACCAATGTTGATTCCCATGTAGAAAATGTTGTAGCCTGCATCTTTTTTGGCTTTGTATTTATCTTCGTTGTAAACGTTACCAAGCAATGCAGAAATATTGGGTTTAAAGAATCCATTACCAAAAATAACAAGCATCATAGCGATGTAAAGCGCATTTTTATCATGCACAGCCATCAAACAATAACCCAAGCCCATCATGATTCCACCAATTGTAATAGAACGACGATAGCCTAAAATTCTGTCAGCTAGAAGTCCTCCTATAAATGGAGTTAGGAATACAAACGCAATAAAAGTTCCGTATAAATCGGACGCCTCTGTTTCGTTCATTCCAAAACCTTTCTCTGCATCTTTAAGATAAAGCGTGAAAATTCCAATCATTAAATAGTAACCAAATCGTTCCCACATTTCAGAGAAAAATAAATAGGGAAGAGCCTTAGGGTGTTGTCTTTCTTTCATTGTTTGTTGTTTTAAAATAAAAAAGGCTATCAATCAATGTCGATAGCCTTTCAATTTGGAAATATTAATTATTTAACGCCATTCATCATGACCAATAATCTTTTTGATAGTAAAAATAATATCACGGATGCTGTACCTGCCATGAATACGAATATCATAAAGAAATTGTATAAGTTTTCAATTTTCATTCCTAAAAATGATGGTTTTTCAGGTTTGATGTTCCAAACTTCAATAACTTTTGAATCTTCTTCACCTTTTTTACCAGCCTCATATTTGATAATTGTAAGTTTATTTCCTTCTTTATTTTGAAAATGTGCGAACTGGAATTTAGGTTTTGAACCGACAATTAGTTTTAAAGTAAAGTCTGAAACTTTTGTTTTGGCTTCAGTTCCAATACCAAAACTTAATAAAGAATCTTGCTTTTCTTTCGCTTCGATACCAAACAATTTATTCTTGAATCCTTCCACAAAAGTTGGTTCTTTTTCTGCTTTGAAATTATCAGAAAGTAAACTTAAATCTGCTGTATTGTTTTTGTATTTAGAAGCTAAATCTTTAACAAAATTGCTATCTATAGATTTCATTTTAACAATTTCTGTTGCATTTACATCTTTAAAATCAAATTCAGAAACATTAATAGTTCTTTCTAATTTAACTTCTTCAGGATAAAGTGAGCTTAAATCTCCTGCAAATTTGTTAGCTGTTGCAGTTGATAAAAACCAAACACCCATTAGTAAGGACGCAAAACGAACTGGTGCTAATTTAACAACCATTGAAAGTCCAATTGGAGAAAGGCAAAGTTCCCCGAAAGTATGAACAGTATAAAGTGTAACTAACCAAAACAAACTTACTTTAACACTTGGATCAAGGTCTTTTACTCCAATAGCGATAATAAAATATCCAACAGCTAATAAAAATAAACCTAAAGCTTGTTTAACAGGTGAACTTGGTTCTCTATTGTTTGCTCCAAGTTTGGTCCAAATTAATGCGAAAATCGGAGCGAAAATAACGATTGCCACTGCATTTATACTTTGGAAATAAGAAGACGGAACTTCGTAGTTAAAAATATTTCTATCGGTTTGTTCTTGAGCAAAAAATGTTAAAGAAGCTCCAGCTTGTTCAAAGGCAGACCAGAAGAAAATTACGAAGAATGCAATTATAAAGATTACCCATATTTTTTGTTTTTCTTCTTTTGTT
>JBILQY010000183.1:0-5542 GCA_044372955.1 Crocinitomicaceae bacterium
CTAACATCCAATTACGTGTAGTTAAAAATGCTTTGTTAGAAAAAGCAATGGATCGTGTTGAAGGTAAAGATTTTGGTGGTTTAAGAGAAACACTTAAAGGATCTACTTCAGTAATGTTCAGTGAAGTTGCTAATGCTCCAGCTAAATTGATTGCAGATTTTCGCAAGAAAAATGCAAAACCAATTTTGAAAGGTGCATACATCGACGAAGCAGTATTTATCGGAGATAGCCAATTAACAGTTCTTGAAAACTTGAAAAGCAAAGAAGAATTGGTTGGTGAAATCATCGGATTATTACAAAGTCCTGCTAAAAATGTATTGTCTGGTCTTAAAGGAGCTGGAAGTAAAATCGCAGGTATCCTTAAAACGCTCGAAGAAAGAGCATAAATTATTATTAAACCCTTTTTAAAATAAAATAAAATGGCTGATTTAAAGCAAATTGCAGAAACATTAGTAAACCTTACGGTTAAAGAAGTAAACGAATTGGCAACAATTCTTAAAGATGAGTACGGAATCGAACCAGCTGCTGCTGCTGCCGTTATGGTTGCAGGTGGTGGTGCTGCTGCTGCTGAAGAAGTAGTTGAGCAAACTGAATTCGACGTAATCCTTAAAGCTGGTGGTCCAAACAAGTTAGCAGTAGTTAAACTTGTAAAAGAATTAACTGGTAATGGTTTGAAAGAGTCTAAAGACTTAGTTGATGCTGCACCTTCTACATTAAAAGAAGGAGTTTCTAAAGACGAAGCTGAAGGACTTAAAAAGTCTCTAGAAGAAGCTGGAGCAGAAGTAGAAGTTAAGTAATTTACCTCTTCATACACAGAACAGGCATCGCAATTTTGCGGATGCCTTGTTCTGTTTTTAAGCATTTTGCTAGTTACAAAGATTACAATAACCTAAAAAAATAAAGCCTTGGCAACATCAAATAATTCAACCCGAATTAATTTTGCTTCAAGCAAAAACCAATTTGAGTACCCAGATTTTCTGGAGATTCAGCTTAAATCTTTTAGAGAGTTTTTTCAGTTAGAAACTACTCCTGAGAATAGAGACAGTGAGGGACTTTTCAAAGTTTTTGCAGAAAACTTTCCTATCACAGATACTCGTAACCAATTCGTTTTGGAATTCTTGGATTATTTCATTGATCCACCAAGATATTCAATTGAGGAATGTATCGAAAGAGGTTTAACTTATAGCGTTCCCTTAAAAGCTAAATTGAAATTATATTGTACTGATCCAGAACACGAAGATTTTGAAACAATCGTTCAGGATGTTTATTTAGGTACAATTCCATATATGACACCTAAAGGTTCATTTGTTGTAAATGGTGCAGAACGTGTTATCGTTTCTCAGTTACACAGATCACCAGGTGTTTTCTTCGGTCAAAGCCGTCATGCTAATGGTACAAAGTTGTATTCAGCAAGAATAATTCCTTTTAAAGGTTCTTGGATTGAATTCGCAACGGATATCAATAACATCATGTATGCTTACATCGATAGAAAGAAAAAATTACCTGTAACAACATTGTTCCGCGCTATCGGATACGAAACAGATAAAGATATCTTAGAGATTTTTGGTCTTGCTGATGAAGTTAAAGTAAGCAAAGCAAATCTTAAAAAATTAGTTGGACGTCGTCTTGCTGCAAGAGTTCTTAAAACTTGGATTGAAGATTTCGTTGATGAAGATACAGGAGAAGTTGTGTCAATCGAACGTAATGAAGTAATCTTAGATAGAGAACTTGTAATTACCGATGACCATTTGGATGCTATTTTAGACTCTGGTGCAAAATCTTTAATTCTACATAAAGAAGATGCAAATTCAACAGATTATACTATCATCTATAATACGCTTCAAAAAGACATTTCAAACTCTGAAAAAGAAGCGGTTGAACACATCTACCGTCAATTAAGAAACGCAGATCCGCCCGACTATGAAACGGCAAAAAGTGTATTTGACAAATTATTTTTCTCAGATGCTCGTTACGATTTAGGTGAAGTTGGACGTTTCCGTTTGAACAAAAAATTGAACTTAGATAGCTCTGAGGATTCAAGAGTTCTAACTAAAAATGATATCCTTCAAATCATTAAATACCTTATTGAGTTGATTAACTCAAAAGCGGATATTGATGATATTGACCACTTATCAAATCGTCGTGTAAGAACAGTTGGAGAGCAGTTATATTCTCAATTTGGAGTTGGTTTAGCTCGTATGGCTAGAACAATTCGTGAGCGTATGAATGTTCGTGACAATGAAGTCTTTACACCAATCGACTTAATTAACGCTAAAACGTTATCCTCAGTTATTAATTCATTCTTCGGAACGAATCAGCTTTCTCAGTTTATGGATCAAACGAATCCGCTTTCTGAAGTAACTCACAAAAGAAGATTGTCTGCCCTAGGGCCAGGTGGTTTATCGAGAGAAAGAGCAGGATTCGAGGTACGTGACGTTCATTATACGCATTATGGTCGTTTATGTACGATTGAAACACCAGAAGGACCAAACATTGGTTTGATTTCTTCTTTGTGTGTATTTGCAAAGGTGAATAAACTTGGATTTATTGAAACTCCTTACCGTAAAGTAGAAAATGGAAAAGTTGCTCTGAACGAAGAGCCTATCTATTTAGCTGCTGAAGAAGAAGATTCTAAAACTATCGCTCAAGCAAATGCAATTATTGATGATAAAGGTAATTTCTTATCAGATTTAGTGAAAGCTAGATTTGAAGGTGATTTCCCAGTTCTTCCTCCAAAAGATTTACATTTAATGGACGTAGGAGCTAACCAAATTGCATCGATTGCTGCATCTTCAATTCCTTTCTTGGAGCATGATGATGCCAACCGTGCCTTGATGGGATCTAACATGCAACGTCAAGCTGTTCCTTTACTTCGTCCAAATTCTCCAATTGTAGGAACTGGAATCGAAAGATTGGTTGCAAGAGACTCACGTGTGTTAATTAATGCTGAAGGAAATGGTGTTGTTGAATACGTTGATGCAAACGAAATCATTATTCGTTACGATTGGACGGACGAAGATAAATTGGTAAGCTTCGATAGTGAAGTTAGCCGTTATCCGTTGACGAAATTCCAAAAAACAAATCAAAGTACTTGTATCAACTTGAAACCAATCGTTAAGAAAGGTGATAGAGTAGAAGCCGGACAGGTTTTATGTGAAGGTTACGCAACTCAAGCAGGTGAATTAGCACTTGGACAAAACTTGAAAGTAGCATTCATGCCTTGGAAAGGTTACAACTTTGAGGATGCGATTGTAATTTCTGAAAAAGTTGTTCGTAATGACATCTTTACATCTATTCATATTGATGAGTATTCTTTAGAAGTTCGCGATACAAAACGTGGTATGGAAGAGTTAACATCTGATATTCCAAACGTAAGTGAAGAAGCTACCAAAGATTTGGATGAAAATGGTTTAATTCGTATCGGTGCTGAAATCAAAGAAGGTGACATTTTAATTGGAAAAATTACTCCAAAAGGAGAAACTGATCCATCTCCAGAAGAGAAATTATTACGTGCTATCTTTGGTGATAAAGCTGGCGATGTGAAGGATGCTTCATTGAAAGCTGGACCATCATTAAGAGGTGTTGTTATTCAGAAAAAATTGTTCTCAAGAGCAATTAAAGATAGAAAATCTAAAAATCAGGATAAACCAGTTTTAGAAACAATTGATGCAGAGTACCAAAAAGACTTCGCTGATTTGAAAGAAAAATTGGTTGACAAATTATTATTGATTTTAGGAGAAAACAAATCTTCAGGAGTTTTCAATAACTTTAAAGAAGAGTTGATTAAAAAAGGAACGAAGTTTACACACAAAGCATTATTTGCTTTGGATTATTCAATCGTTAACCCTTTAAATTGGACTGCTGATAATGCGATTAATCAATTAATCAGTCGTTTGATTCACAACTTCAATATTAAATCGAATGACATTTTAGGTAACTACAAACGTCGTAAATTCCATATTTCAGTTGGGGATGAACTTCCTGCAGGAATCGTGAAATTGGCGAAAGTTTATGTTGCTAAAAAACGTAAATTGAAAGTTGGGGATAAGATGGCAGGACGTCACGGAAATAAAGGTATTGTTGCCAATATTGTACGTGCAGAAGATATGCCATTCCTTGCTGATGGAACGCCTGTTGATATCGTATTGAATCCACTAGGTGTACCTTCTCGTATGAACTTAGGTCAGATTTATGAAACAGTTCTTGGATGGGCAGGTGAAAAACTAGGGGTTAAATTTGCAACTCCAATTTTTGACGGTGCTAAACCAAGTGAAATCAATGATTGGACAGATAAAGCTGGAGTGCCAAGATCAGGTAAAACTTATCTTCATGACGGTGGTACAGGTGAGCGTTTTGATCAACCTGCAACGGTTGGTGTTATTTACATGTTGAAATTATCTCACATGGTTGATGACAAAATGCATGCACGTTCAATCGGACCATACTCATTAATTACGCAACAACCATTAGGTGGTAAAGCGCAATTCGGAGGTCAAAGATTTGGTGAGATGGAGGTTTGGGCATTAGAGGCATTTGGTGCATCTAATATCCTACAAGAAATCTTAACTGTTAAATCGGATGACGTAACTGGTCGTGCGAAAGCTTATGAAGCAATCGTTAAAGGAGACAATATTCCTGAACCAGGAATTCCTGAATCTTTCAACGTATTGTTACATGAGTTGAGAGGACTTTGCTTGAATGTAAGCATGGATTAATTGAATTAGTAAACGAAATCGTTATAAAAAATGGCTTTCAAAAAAGAAACACCAAAAAAACAAAGTAGCTTCAATAAAATCACTATTTCCTTGGCTTCTCCAGAAATTATTCTGGAGAATTCAAGCGGTGAAGTATTGAAACCGGAGACTATTAATTACCGAACTTATAAACCAGAACGTGACGGTTTATTTTGTGAACGTATTTTTGGCCCAGTTAAAGATTACGAATGTCACTGTGGTAAATACAAAAGAATTCGATACAAAGGAATCGTTTGTGACCGTTGTGGGGTTGAGGTAACTGAGAAAAAAGTTCGTAGAGAGCGAATGGGACACATTTCATTAGTTGTTCCTGTTGCTCATATCTGGTATTTCCGTTCTTTACCTAATAAAATTGGTTATATGTTGGGCCTACCAACAAAAAAACTAGATCAAATCATCTATTACGAGCGCTACGTTGTTATCCAAGTTGGTGCAACTGCTGAAATTGAAGGTTTGACGTTGAAAAAAATGGATTTCCTTTCTGAGGAAGAGTATTTAGATATTATTGATAATCCAGCAATGAAGGACAATCAATATTTAGAAGATACAGATCCAAATAAATTTATTGCAAAAATGGGTGCTGAAGCACTTTATGATTTGCTTAAAGGATTGAATTTAGAAGATTTGTCTTATGCTTTGAGAGATCAAGCAGAACACGAAACATCTGTTCAAAGAAAACATGAAGCGTTAAAGAGATTACAAGTTGTAGAAGCAATGAAAGATTCTCAAACACGTATCGACAACCGTCCTGAATGGATGATTGTTAAAGTTGTTCCAGTTATTCCACC
>JBILQY010000185.1:0-5534 GCA_044372955.1 Crocinitomicaceae bacterium
ATTTTAAACGGAATGACTTCTTTCGGTTCGTGAATGGTATCAATCAATAAATTATTTCCTCCCTCAACCTCTTTACCAAAATAAAAATAAAGGAGACCAATAAGTAAACCACCGATTGGTAAAAATGCGATTATCCATAAGTGACGCTCACGAAAATCGGTTGCCCAATTCAAAGATTGTAAAAAACCAGCGGAAGCACTACCAATAAAAACACCAATTATCAAACAAATGAATGTCCACTTTAAGATAAATGGCAAAGCGGGGAATTTTTCAAAAAATAATCGAAATTGAAAAAGATTACTATTTGAAGTTGACTTTTGATTTTTCTGGGACATATTATACCTGATTAAGTTACCATTTTCTTAATTAATCAGGCGTCATCAGCTTTTTTACAAGCGGTTGGGTAAGGAAGAACACCATTTCCTTTTTCTCGCTACAAATGTATAAAATTATTGTTGATCGCTCGAATCTTTCCCTTGATTGAAATAAAAGTAATACAAAAGAATGCCTTCTTCACTCTATTTAACGGAGTGTTTTCTTTTCTCACATCCGTTACTTCTCTTAATAAAATGGTAATTGTAAACTAACCCTTTTTCCGAGATTTTCCTTTGGAGTTGCTTTGATTAAAATGGCAACTTTATTATGTTTAATCCGCTGCGGCGGATAGTTCCTGATGTTCAAAAGATTCCTCCTTTCAGTCGGAAGGACCATTTCATTAGGGGGATTGCGAAAATGCTTCGCATTTTCGCCAATTTACCCAACCAGAAAGTCCTTCCGAACAACGTGAGGAATCTTTTTTGGTTTTAATGCCGATTTTATGCTATTGTGAAAAATCATCTCTCTTAATACAAGTTATTACGTACAAGGTGCTTTGTTCGCTGCGCATCTTTTTTCGTCATTTTAATCAAAGTGGGACACCGCTAGCAGACACGTAGTTAATTATAATTTGAGTTCATACCAACTTAATTTGGGGAAACAAGCAGATAAACATTTAAAAGTAGGGTTAATGGACAAAAGAATGCCTTCTTCACTCTATTTAACGGAGTGTTTTCTTTTCTCACATCCGTTACTTCTCTTAATAAAATGGTAATTGTAAACTAACCCTTTTTCCGAGATTTTCCTTTGGCGATTATTATTCACTAACTAGTTCTCACTTCTTAACTAATTACAATTAAACCCCTCTAAAAATCAACATGGCGTTCTTTTTTATCTGGAAAAATATCGGCGATAGTAACCAAAATTCCTGTTTCTTCAACATTTCCAAAGTCAGGATTAACCGCTGTTCCAAAGGTTTTCATAGTTGGAGAAAGGTTCATGTAGATGTTTACCAAAGGTGGAATAAATTCTCCCTTTTCGCGAATATGTCCGTTTAAAACCTTGAAGCCATCTTTAAAATCCAAATCTTGTAATTGCGAATCTACGTAAGCACGGTCATAATTTTGTACCAACGGATGAAAGGGATGCATCAAATTTTCGGTATCTGGGAAATAATGGTGCATGAAATGCAAAAGAAAATCGCGGCAATCCGTATTGTAATTTGGATACATCGTTACTTTTCCGAAGAAATATTTTTTTTCAGGATAAAAGCGCACTAAAGCACCCAATCCATCCCAAATGTTATCTAAAGCAAATAAACCTTTGCGAGGGTCAACACTAGGTTGAAACATCGGCTGCACCCAACTGCGACCCAATTCAATCGTGTAAGGCAAATAATCCGTTAAAAATTGCTTTGAAAAATCAAAATAATGAGTGGTTGATAAATGAATTGTACCTGTTTCATCTATTGCTTCATCGCATAAAATAAAACGATATCCACCAACAATTTGCAATTCTACAGGCGACCAAACGATTAACTGTTTGTAACAAATTTCGCCGGTGTCGTATTCGTCCAAGTCAAGCTCCTCCCCTGTTCCACCGCCCGATGCACGAAATGTTACTTCACGCAAACGCCCGATTTCTAGCAAGGTATTGGGTGCTGTTTTATTGTCAACGATGTAAATTTCATTTCCTCCTTTACGAGTCAAACGCACCAATCCCGCTGCTTTTAACTCTTTCTCTATCAAGGAACTTTCGATGGGCGCAATAATATCTTTCATGCTTATTTTTTTAGCGAGTGAACTGTTTTACGAAGCATTTCTGCTGCTTCTTGATCGCTCATTTGTTTATTAATTTCACCAGCTTTAATCGGCTCTCCAACGGTAAATGTAATCGTTCTGTTGTATTGTTTAAATAATTCATTGGATAAATACAGCATTTCAATATTTGCTTTAATTCCAACACCCTTTCGTAAACGTGAAAGTCGGTAGAAAAAATTTGAAAGTTCTCCTTCAATATGAATTGGAACAACAGTCCTATCCAAAGAGCGAGCATACAACATGAAGGTTTTTTTCCAAGACAAATCCTGAACAACGCCATCAATTTTTCGACTCACCAAACCAGCAGGAAAAATACAAATTGCATTTTCAGATTCAAATGCATTTTTGATTTGATTTCGCACAGAATTGTCGTTTTTGCCGTGTTTGTTGACGCCTATGAATAGATTAGAAATGTTTTTTAAATTCATCAATAAGTCATTGACAATGAAGCGTAAATCTTTTCTATGATCCTTCATACCAGCAATTAAAGCAATGGCATCCATTCCACCAAGGGGATGATTCATAGCAATGATAACTGGGCCAGTAGTTGGAATTAACTCTTTGTTTTTAATGACAACTGTAATGTTAAAATATTCCATTACTGCTTCGCAAAACTCTTGGTCGTATTTGTCTTTGTTTTTCACAAGGAAATCATTGATTTCATCTTCGTGTAGAATCTTACGCAAATAATTGATTACAAAAGACGGAAGCCAACGGAGAAGTTTTGGGTTTTTACTTCCAATTAAACCTTTAACATCTATAAATTTTTCACTTTTCACGTTAACGAAATTATAATTTTAAAAGCAATAACGAATAGGAAAAGGATTAAATTATTCACATTAAAAATGTTAGTAATGAAATGGGATTTTTAAACCATCGTAAGCAAGAAACACATTTTTGGGTAAAGTCAATTCAATTTCTTCGTGACGACCAAACAAGTGCGAAATGTGGGTTAAATACGCTTTCTCAGGTTGAATTTCCGTAATAAATTCCAGTGCTTCTTCTAAGTTAAAATGAGAAATATGTTTTGAGCGGTGTAAGGCGTTTACAACCAGTGTTTTCGTTCCTTTTACTTTTTCTTTCTCTTTTTCGCTAATCGTTTTCGCATCCGTGATATAGGTAAAATCTCCGAAACGAAAACCGAGCACAGGCAACTTGTAATGGAGCACTTCAATTGGAATTAATTTCAATTGATGACTCAATTCAAAAGGCTGTAAATCAATGCGATTCAATTCAAACTTTGGCACTCCAGGATAACGTTCCTCAGAAAAAGCATAATGATATTCTCTTCGCAAAGCAGTTTCGACTTGTGCATTACAATAAATTTCCATGGGACGCTCTTCTTTGTAATTGAAAGCCCTAACATCATCTAAACCTGCCAAATGATCCTTGTGTTCGTGCGTAAAAACAACAGCTCGCAAAGATTTAACTTTTTCACGCAACATTTGATTTCGAAAATCTGGTCCCGAATCTATGACATAATTTTCATTCTGAACACTCAACATAATGGAAGATCGCGTGCGATTATCTTTAGCGTCAGGTGAGCTACAAACGTCACAATCACAAGCAATCACAGGTACACCTTGCGAAGTTCCAGAACCTAAAATTGTAACCATGCCTTCCATCGAAACGAAATTAAGCATTGTTTCTGTTTTTACTAACTTACAACAACTAAAAAATCAGTTTAAATAATTAATCAGTTAGATTCAAAGCTTTAATAACTCTTTTCTTCTTGTACCGTTGTAAAACTTGATATTTCATTTTTTTCTACCCTTTTTCCATTTTGAAATTTACCACTTTTTAATACAGTTTTAAATTCAATTCTCAAAAAATGCTTTTCCACTCTTCTTTTAATATGTTCGCACTTTACTACAAACCAACAACTTATCATTTCATTTAAATATGTTGCTAGATACAAATATCACATTAAAATGGTCTTAAAGTTCGATTCAAATAACCTTTAAACAACTGACTGATTTTTTTTTTTGAGTATACGCTTTCGTACCACTATAAATAATATAACTGTAATTCATGACTCGAATAAAAATCTCAATTTGAGTTATCATTATTTTTGCCTTTCTTTTTGCTTGACCAAAAAGAAACAAAAAGTCAAGGCTCTGAATTTCTTTTTGTTCGCAAATATTTGTTCTATAATTATTTACAACTCGTAGCGAACAATTTTAGCCCCTTTCTGAAACTGAAATTTTTTAAAAATGTTCTTACAGAAATTTTAAAAATTAACAGTTTCAGTTCAGTAGCTAAAACCTAGAAATTCAAGGCCAATAATAGTTCGCTACTATTCAATAAATAGTTCTCACTTCGACTAAATTCTTGATTTTTAATGTTAAAGTATTTTACTGGTAAGATTGCGGATACACATATTTTTTTTAATTTTTTTTCATCTAATCAATTTCACTTTCTAAAAAATTGTTAATTTTAAGGAAAACCTAAACTCCTTTTTTCATGTCCTTTTTTCATCTTGATTTTGCGAAAGTTAAACTAACTTTTTCACTTGTATTTTACTTTTTTGTTAGTTCCTTGAATGCACAAAAAACAACGGTGACACCAACGGATGTTGCCAAAGTGAGCCCCGCGCCTTACGATTACAGTCAGCAAAAAACGTATAAAGGACTTAATATCAAAACCTATTATTTAACGATGCGCGACGGCGTTCGAATTGCAGTAGATGTTTATCTTCCAAAAGGCTTAGAGAAAGGCAAAAAAATTCCAGCGATTTTACATCAGACTCGTTATTGGCGTTCTCCCGAATTGCGTTTTCCGTTTAAACTTTTTTCCGACGGATTGATTGGAACAATGGGAAAAGCAATCAAAGAATTTGTTTACGCTGGTTATGCAATTGTAAATGTTGATGCGCGTGGTTCAGGAGCTTCATTCGGAAATCGTCCGCATCCTTGGCACGAAAAGGAAACAAAAGACGGTGCTGAAATTGTGGATTGGATTATCAAACAAGAATGGAGCAACCAAAAAGTGGGAAGTATTGGTGCGTCTTATGGTGGAACAACATCTGAATTTTTATTAGTCAATCAACATCCGAATGTAGTAGCGATTATTGATTTATACAGTTTGTTTGACGTTTTTCGCGATATTTCTTTCCCAGGTGGAATTTTCCATCGTCATTTCGTAAATAAATGGGGCTTGTACAATTCAAAATTAGACAATGATGAATTTCCAAGAAAAGGCATTGTCCCGAAATTATTATTGAAAGGGGTAAAACGCGTGCGAACGAAACACAGAAGAGCAACTTTCAAAGCAGCGATTCGCGACCATGCAGCAAATCAAAGTGTGAGCAAAACCTCAGTAGGTGTTCAGTTTCGCGACGACACGCCCAAGAGTGGTGTTGCGAAAAATGCCGATGTGTTCTCCCCTCATAGTTACATA
>JBILQY010000186.1:0-5501 GCA_044372955.1 Crocinitomicaceae bacterium
TGATTCTGAAGAATTAAAACAAGCGATAGACAATGCACTAAATACGATCACCAAAAAAACAGATGAAAGCCAATTGAATGTTTTGCAACACAATATGCAACAAAATTCAAAGCGTAAGTTGGTGCTCAAAACGCAGGAAAGTGTTCACGTTGTTGAAATTGACGACATCGTTCGCTGTGAGTCCGATAAAAACTACACGCTTTTTTATTTCATGAATGCTAAGAAAATTTTAGTTTCGAAAACACTAAAAGACTTTGACACTTTGCTTGCTGGATTAACATTTTTCAGGGCACAACAATCACATCTTATTAATTTGAATTATGTGGAGCGCTACGACCGTCACGAAGGCACAATCATCATGAAAGACGGTTCCGCAATTCCACTAGCACTAGCAAGGAAAGAACAGTTTTTTGAAATATTGGATGCTATGTAGCAGATTAAAGATTGTTTATTCTTTGATGAATAACAAAACTTTAAACAAATTCAATTCACTAGCAAATCTTGTTTGTCAAAATTCAAAGGAGAATATTTATAGCTTTTCACTGTCGCAAAAGATGTTTTGCCAATTTTTCGTTGGATAGATTTATCAAACAAATTCAAATGCTTCTTGATGCGTTCTTTGAAAATCGAGACATAAAAACAAGATGCAACAAGATAAGAACCTTGTAAACTTGGGTGAGCTCCATCGCGGTGATACAATTTGCTTTTCTTTTCTGCCACTCGCACTTCTTTCCAAGCCAATCCAACCGGTACAACTGGAATTTTGTAATTGTCACTCAAGAATTCATAACCACTTTTGACATTTTTGGTCATTTCGAAATAGCTTTTCTTACCATAACCTTTTTGGTAGGCCCAAGTCATAAAAAAGAGCATTTTCGTTTGCTTATTGTTTTGTTTTACTGCGCTAATTATCTTCTCAAGCCCTGGAATCGTTTTCGTTTTGAAAGTAACCGAATCTTTAATCATGTCGCGACTTGAACCTTGTAAAATGACATAATCCCATTTTTTCCAAGCAATTGCTTTGTACAAATTCTGTCTTTTTGAATGTCTGTAAAAGGAAGTCATTCCTTTCGTGTTGGTGTAAACGTGTAAGGATTTACCATTTAATTTAGCCAATTTTTCAAAGATTTTTGGCATATGATTACGGTAAGTATAGCTGTTGCCAATGAATAGAATATTAATTTCTTTTTTCGCTGTTGCTTGAAAAAACAACAATACTGAAATTGAAAATAAAATTATCCATTGCTTCATCTACTATTTGATTTTTGGAAATGATTCTTCCATCGCTGGAAAATAAACATGCCCTAAAATTAATGGATTAAATGTAAAGTATTGACATTTTACTAATTCTCCACTTGGTAACTGACACCAAAACTTGTTCATATCCATATTTTCTAAGTCGCCAAACTCGTTGCGTTGTGCTTCTTCTGTTGGAATTTTAAACATACGTAATTTGTGAGATTTACCTTTGCGTTCCTTTACTGTTAAAACACAAAAAGGAGTTGTTTTTTTCATACTATCAACTTGATTTGCTTTCAACTCATAGTTGGCATTATCAAAGTGGATTTTGCGATAGCTTTGTAAGTATCTGAACACATTAGAAGTGTCAACTGCACTTAATTTTTTACCATTTTGGGTAACTTTTATTCTACTGCCAACTTGTTGAATGTTGAAGTTCCTGTGTTTTTCCTTTGGGAATTTTACATCAACGGTAGCAATTTCGTCCATATCAAGGCTGAAAATATTGGTGCAAATCCATTTACGCGGGTCAGCAAAAAAGCGCGGTTCAATCACACCGTACATTCCTGAAACACTCATCATTACAGGGAAATCACTTTTACCATCGGCAGCTGTTTCTAATAACATTATTTGCCCTAAATGATCTTGTGCTGCTGGACCTATGTACCACGTTTTTGTCCATTCACCTTCTTCAAAAATCTCTACTTTCGTGAAACTCGTGGACATTAAATCAACAAATTTCTGCTGCGATTTTTCTGGTAAATATCCTTTTAAGGTGATTTTCGCAAAAGCATCTAAAATCAGCGAAGCACTTGATTGAGTGATACATCCACCTTTTGAATCAGTCCATTCTTTTCCTTTGCGCATAATTTCAAAGCGATTCGAAAAAGCGTCTGAAATTATTATTCGGTCAACTTTGTTGGTGTCTTTGATAGCAAAATCAATGTATTCCGTATCAGATTGCCCGTCGCCAGAAATTAGTTTTTTCGCGTACCAACCTAAGGTTGTAAGTCCTGCTAAAGCAAGGATAAGTATGATTATTTTCTTCATTAATACTTTTTTATTGAGCGTATTTTCTTTTTCTCAGGAAATTCAATGCAAATGCCATTAACAATACTATTCCAATTGGAAGCAGTAGGTTAATCATTTTATAGAATCCAGCGAATGTTTTGATTTTTTCCTTGTCAATTTCCTTTATGTCAATTTGGCGACTTCTAACGTCTAAAACTGAATTGTCCCCCATCATATAGTCAACAACGTTTTGAAAAAATTCTTGGTTACCAAAGTAAAGCGGAACATTTCTTTCAGCCAATTCTGGTTCCATTTTCATATCGTTGATTTGATTTGGACGGTATAAATAACCATTGCCTTTTGGATTAGGAATTGAGTCATAGCGATTGGCAATAAAACGTCCATTTCCAACCACTAATACTTTTCCTTCATTCGTGCTTTTTGCTTTGTATTTTGCATTTGGATTGTTGGCAAACTCTCCCACCAAACGATTTTGAAAATGTGATTTAAAGAAACCTTCAGCCAAACCTGCGATACAAATCTTATTGATTTCATCAGTTGGATTCGCCACTAACTCAGGATTGTTTCCATAAGAAAGCGGTAAAGACAAACTTACCAAAGGTGCTAAACCAGTTTTGTTGGCGTTTGTTGAAGAAGTTAAAATCGGAGTTAAAGCTACTTTCTCTTGCTTGATAAATTGAATTTCATTGGTGAATTTCAAGGAAACAGGCTCGATGTTTTTAGTCATTGGGTGAATTGTCGGTGTAGCAAGCACGTGGAAAAACCAAGGAATAAACGTTTGCTCAGAATAAGGAATGACTTTCGGCGCACAATTGACATCCAACACATAATTCTCGTTTACCTTTAATCCGTAATCGAAAAGCATATTTTCTAACTTCAGATTTTTGCGCATTGTGTGGGTAACGCCTCTTGCCATCAAAGAATCTTCATTCAAATACAACGTATTCATAAAACACATCAGCTTTCCACCACGCATCACAAATTGATCGATGAGGTATAAATCTTTGTTTGAAAAAGGAGCTTGCGGATCTGCAATGATTAATCCATCTACATCTGCCAAAGCAGCAATAGAGTCATTCAGCCGAACATCAGTAAGCGCATAATAAGGTGCAAGCAAAGAACGAGCTCGAAGTGTTTGATTTGGATTTAATTCACCGTGACCTTGCAAAAATGCGATGCGTTGTTTCTCTTTTTGAACCAATTTACGCATATTGGAAACGAGGTTATATTCCAAATTATTCAGTGCATTTTCAATAATATATGTCATTCCTTCCAGTTGATAAGGACGACCTGGCTTAGATCCTGGAAGAAATTGAACAACTTGTTCTTTCACAATTCCGTTTACTGAGTAAGACATTTTAGCTCCTGGCCACAACATCATTTGGCGTTGTTCACCATCTTTTTTGTAGATGATTTCAAGTGGCAAAATTCCACGAGCTTGGTCGTACAACTGAATAAACAATTCTTGTTGGTCTTCTTTGGAACCATTTTGTGGATTGATAAAATTAAATTCAATTCTATTCCCAGCGATGGATTTAAAATCGTTTAATTTATCCTTTAATGAATTTTGAAAATTTTGGATTTCAGCAGGAAGATTACCTTCTAGATAAACTTGAATACTGATTCTGCTCTCAAATTTAGATTTGTCGTTAAGGAATTTTTCAGTTCCTTCAGCCAACGAATATCGCTGATCTTTGGTCATATCCAATCTGAAATAAAGATACGAGCCAATGGTATTGATTAAAACAGCTGCAACCGCTATGATAATCAACAAAGTCCAATTATATAAACCTTTGAATAGCTTTGAATTTTTTAACATCACTTATTTTTTTAAGGTTTTAACAACAGTCAATGAAGCACTAATAAACACAACAATCACAGAAATAAAATAAAGAATATCACCTGAATTGATTACTCCTTTTTTAATCGAATCGTAATGTTTTGCAATTCCAAAATTTTGAATAATGGTGTCTAAAGAACCAATTTGACTGAAGTTTCCAAGTAAATTAAAGCCATCGTAAAAAAACCAACACATAAACATCGCTAGTATAAACGCAACAATTTGGCTACTCGTGAGCGAAGAAGCGAAAATACCGATTGCAACAAATACAGCGCCTAATAAAATCAATCCAATGTAAGAAGTGAAAGTTGCTCCACTGTCAATGATACCAACAGGTTTTCCTAGGTTATACATCGTAATGTAATAAACAATTGTCGGAATAATTGCAATAATTAGCAAAGTCACCCCTGCGAAATATTTAGCGAGAATCATTCCTAAATCAGAAATCGGACGCGTTAACAATAATTCAATAGTGCCAGTTCGTCTTTCTTCAGCGATTGAACGCATCGTGATTGCTGGGATCAGCACCAAAAATATCACGGGAGAAAGGTTGAAAAATGGAATCATATCCGATTCTGCTCCCTCTAAAAGATTGGTGTTGTAGGACAAAACCCAATGAAATAAACCCGATGCAATCAGGTAGATAACAATAAAAACATAGCCAATGATTGAACTCAAAAAGCTATTTATTTCTTTAAAATAAAGTGCGCGCATGTTAAAATTTAAGCCTTCAAAATTATTGATTTCAAACGATATATTGGTTTTTAAGTTTTCAGTCGCTAAATGTTGATTGCGAAACTTATTTCTAAAACGCTAAAAAACGAGAATAGGTGTAAAATTAGTTGGTTGCTTTTAAAAGAATTTCGACTAAAACCATCATTAACTCAGTGTTTAAAAATTATTACTTTTGGAAACAATTTAATTTATATGCAACTCGAAGAACAAATCCGTCAGGAATTTAAGGAATCACAGCTTGTTTTGGACCAATTTCAAACGGTAGAAAATTTTTCTAAAATCGCTGAAGCAATTCGATGGATGGGTGATGCAATTAATTCGGGTAATAAAATCATTAGTTGTGGTAACGGTGGTTCCATGGCTGATGCAATGCACTTTGCAGAAGAATTGAGTGGTCGTTTTCGTGGAGATCGAAAAGCACTTGCGGCTGTTTCAATTTCCGACCCAACGCATATTAGTTGTGTTGCAAATGATTATGGTTATGATTTTATTTTTTCAAGATATGTAGTAGCATTGGGGAAATCGGGAGATGTTTTACTCGGAATTTCAACTTCAGGAAATTCGGCAAATGTGATAAAAGCTGTTGAAGCTGCTAAAGCTTTAGGAATGAAAACCATTGTTTTAACCGGCAAAGACGGTGGAAAATTGGCGCAAT